>CAZQEQ010000004.1:0-75000 GCA_964592385.1 uncultured candidatus Brocadiaceae bacterium
ACTACGAAGTGGCCGAGAAGGCAGCCAAGGGGGCGGAAGCTGCTAGCGGCCCCATGAAGGGCGCTATGCAAAAGGACGACGTGGCATACGCCAACGCAAGGAAAGCGGCCAACTCGAAGCGGAAGAAAGCCACTGATGCGAAGAACCTAGCGGGCGAGCCGGGCGTGAGGGAGCCGGGGCTGCTGGAGTCCGCCGTGATGATGCCGGCCGCGCGGTACGGCGGCCGGTTCCTACACGACGGCGTCCCGGCGATGGCCGCCGCCTACCTGTACCACGTCTGCATGAACCACGCCTTCGTGGACGGCAACAAGCGGACGGCCCTGGCGACGGCCGAGGTCTTTCTCGCCCTCAACGACATGCGCCTCGCCGCTACGGACGCGGAACTGGAGGAGCTTCTTCTCGGCGTAGCCGCGGGCAGGATCTCCAAGGAGAGCGTGGTCGCCTTCTTCGGCAGGAGAGCGGCCGAGGCCGGCGGGTAGTCGCGGCGCGTCACAAGCTTTCGGCAATTTCGACGTAGAGGCCCTGGATGCGCTCCTGGAACGCCTTCAGGTCGAGCGATATGTCCAGGTCGCCCAGGTCCCACCAGCCGATCTCGTTCATGTGGTCGGCCGCGATCTGCCTGACGAAGAGGTCGTCCCGCCACTTCGCCGACCGCAGGGAGACCAGTCCGTCGTTCTCGCCTTCCTCGCGCTCGATGACGTCGTAGGAGAACCTGAGCGCGGCGGCCACCTTCTCCCTGATCTGGACGCCGGCGTAGGTGCGGTACTGGACGCCGTTGGCGCGCTCGAACTCGTCCGCCTCCTCGTTGAACCGCCGACATCTCTCGGTCGTCAGGTCGCGGAAGCCCCGGACGTCCAGGCCCAGCGTCCCGGCGATCTTGATAAGCCCGCCAAGGTGCCGGATGCCCCAGTCGGCGAAGCTGGAACCCCAATGAGGCGTGCTGACGGTGGAAAGGGAGGCGACGCGCTCCTGCATCTTCCATCGGCATATCATGTGCCGCGCGTCCAGGCCGCCCATGCTGTGCGCGATGACGTGGACCTTCGGGAAAAGGGAGAATCCCTCGGTGATACGGTTCAGTTCGCTTCGCAGGTCGGCGGCGCGCCTGCGGACGCCGCCGGCCCAACTGACGCGGGAATGGTAAACGCGGAAGCCCCGTTCCCTCAACGCGCTCCCTATGTTGCGGAAGTAGCCGAACTGACCGTTGCCGGCCTGGCCCGGGTCAATGACCCCGAAACGGCAGATGCCGTGCGCCAGGACGATGGGATAGTCGGTTTGACGCGGCATGTCTGGTCCGTCCGCCTGACGGAACCAGGGCCTTGACGCGCTTCCCTCAGGGCCCCGGGCGGAGTTCAGTCCGGGGGTCCGCCTTCGAGCAGCGACTGTATGGTGCCGGAGGCTTGCTCCTGCAGCTCTTGCATACGCTGGCGGTACCTGGCGGCGGCCTCCTCGACCTTCTCCAACTGCGCCACCTCCTCGGGCGAGAGGGCCGCCCGGCGCTGCTCTTCGAACTCGGCCTCGGTCCGTTCCCGCGTGTTCCGGTAATCGTCCAGTGACCTGGCGTCCGGCATGTCCCGCAGCGCGGCGGCGAGGGACCTGTGCATCCGCCCCCGCAGCTTCTGGAGCGTGGCGCGTTTCTCTTCGCTCAAGTCCAGGAAGCTGGTCGGGTCACCCAGGGGGATTCCATAGTCGGTCGTGCGCGCGGACCGTTCGCCGTCCGCGCCCACGTCCTTCAGGAACTTGCCGCGGGCGTCGGCCAGGCCCGCCGCCAGCTTGTCGAGGGCGTCCAGCAGCCCGTCGTACCGCTTCCGCTGCTCCCCGGACAGCACGCGGCGCACCTTGTCCGCATAGTCGTCCCGCAGCTTGTTCAGCAGGCGTTCCCTGTCGGCCTGATACTGCTGTGCGAGGGCGTTGATCTGCCGTTTCTGAGTTTCAGACACATGGGGCAGTTCCTCTGCCAACCCCGTAACGTCATAACGTTCATCTTCGCATCGCCAGACCAGACGCCACACGCGGGCGTTCCTCTCCGTCTGCGGGGGGAGGTCCTGGGGCCTTGGGTTTGCCTGCTGGCCGTTCAGCACGGCGGCACACGCCAGGGCGGCGCCGGCCGGGATACACCAGAGGAGTCCTGCTCGAACACTCATCGGTCGAATTCTCCCGGGAAGTTCCCAAAAGTGGGTACACACCTTGCACAGTCTCATTCTGGCCAGCACGCCGCGGGGTGTCAAGTACGGGCGCGCCACGCGACGGACAGACGGCAACAGACGGTCGGGAGGAAACGACGCAGACAGTCAGCAACCCACGGGCGCGCACTACCCGGCGAGGAAAGGCGGTTCCCCGAGCACGGAGTTCACAGCGCCCTCTGCGCGCACCACGTGGTCCGAAGTCCCCCAGACGGCGACGCGCACGCTGCCCTCCGCGCCGGCGATGCCGCCCGCGCCGATGAGCGCCGCGCGGCCGCCGGCCATGTGCAGCCTCAACGCTTCCAATTCGGTGAAGATCTCCCCGGCCAGGGGCCAGAGAGTCGGCCCCTCGCCGTGCTCTCCCACGGCGGCCAGGTCGCGATATGTCTCGTGGAGATCGCCGGGGATGCTCTTCTCCAGCCCCACAGGGATGAGCAGGGCGGCCCGCCGGGCGATGACAGTGCCGATAACCGCGCCAATCGTGCCGCCGGTGGGATGGCCGATCAGGATGCCGGCCTGCTTCCTGTCGTAGTTGACCGCGTTGGCACCCTTGACGAAGACGTCCCCGGGGCCCATCTCGGAGGCGGCCTCGACCGCCGACACGCCTTCGACAATCTCCCCGTTCCGCAGAACCACGTCGGGCAGTTCGTCAGTGGTCTCCGTCCCTTGCGTGCCTCGGGCCGGCCTGGTGACGCCCGTGCAGTAGTGCCTCTTCTCGATGCCTTCGCCGAGAAGCTCCTCGACCACGTAAGCGTTGGTCGTGCCCTTGGCTATGGCGACGGTGCCCTGGTTGAGGGCCTTCATTATGACGGGGTGCTGCTTCAGGGCCCGCGCGATGAGACGCTTGGACTCCGAGACGGTCAGCACAAAGCTCTTCTGATGCACGGGCGGCGGCATTGCACTCCCTCCGGTCGCTGCAAGCGTAAGGGCGAGACGTAGGATTGAGGACGGCGCTCAGTCCGGCCAGACGCTGTCGATGGCGGCCTTGGTGGCCCGGATGGCTTCCACGTCCGTCGCGGCGCCCGCGGGCCTGCACAGGGGCTCGGCCATCACCGGTCCCGTGTAACCGATCTCCTTCAGGCACGCCAGGAACCGGCTCACGTCGATGACCCCGGTCTCACCGGGCAGCCGGCGCACGTTGTCCACCTGCTCATCGACGTGAACGCCCGCCGGGGCGTCGCTGATATGAATGTCAACCACTTCCTCGTCGCTCAACCGGAGCACCGTTTCCACGTCGGCGCCGCTGGTGTAAACGTGCCAGCAATCGAGCAGCAGCCCGGCGCTGTCCGATTCGAGCGCGTCCCAGAGCTCGATGATGCCCTCCAGAGTGTGGATGAACTCGTGTTTCCTGTGAGCGCGGGACGTCAGCGGACCGATGAACTCCAGGCCGAGCCGCACGTCGTATTCTTCCAACACTGCGCAGACTGCCCGCAGGCGGTCCCGCACGAACTCGAACATCTCCGCGTTCGTCATGTCGTCGGAGCCGGGCGGAATCCACACGTCGCAACGGGTGGCGCCGGCCCGGGAGCAGAGATCGGCCGCCTCGGGCAGGGCGGTCAGCGCGTCGCGGAAACCGGCCTCGTCGGCCATCAAGCGCACGGGCAGGCCCCAGGCGCCGGGCCTCAGGTTGCGCTCCTCCAGCATCTGCACCACGGTCTCCGGGCCGACCTTTCTGACGTAAGAAAGGTCGGTGCTGATCCCCTCGAAACCCCAGTGCGCAGCCAGCTCGACCGCCTCGTCAAACGGGATGTCAACGCCGATCGCCCCGGTCCCAAGAACAGAGTACATCTGACATCAACCCCCCAAACGGAGCCACGTAGGAACGGGCCCTCAGTCCTTGTTGTTCGTGGTCCGGTCCCGGAACATCTGCAAGAGCCTGTGCGTGATGGGGCCGGGTTTCCCGTCGCCGATCTGCCGGCTGTCGATGCGCACGACGGGGATGATCTCAGCGGCCGTGCCGGTCAGGAACGCCTCGTCCGCCACGTAGAGGTCGAACCGCGTCAGGTCCTTCTCAAGCGTGCCGACGCCGACCTCCGCGGCCAGCTCCATGACCACCTGGCGGGTGATCCCCTCCAGTATGCCCGCGTGCACCGGAGGAGTGACCAGGCTGCCGTCCTTCACCGTGAAGATGTTGTCGCCCGTGCACTCGGCCACGTAGCCGTCCTTGTTGAGCATTATGGCTTCGCTGACGCCCGCCTGGATGCACTCGATCTTCGCCAGGATGTTGTTCAGGTAGTTCATCGACTTGATGCGCGGGTTCAGGGCGTTCGGGTGGTTGCGGATGGTCGAGACGGTGACCAGCTCCAGCCCCTTCTCGTAGAACTCGCGCGGGTAGAGCGAAATGCTGTCCGTGATGATGATGACCTGGGGATCGCTGCACTTGTAAGGGTCCAGCCCCAGCGTGCCGATGCCGCGCGTGACCAGCAGCCGGATGTAGGCGTCCTTGCGGCCGTTGGCCTCCAGCGTCTCCTGCATCGCCTGGATCATCTCCTCCCTGGTCATCGGGATTTCCAGGGCGATCGCGCGCGCGGAGGCGAAGAGCCTGTCTATGTGCTCCTCGGCGCGGAATATCCGGCCGTTGTAAGCCCTTATGCCCTCGAAGACCCCGTCTCCGTACAGCACGCCGTGGTCATAGACGGATATGCGGGCGTCTTCCTTGTCGTAGAGTTCGCCGTTGATGTAGACCTTTAGCCCCAATTTGATCTCCTTCCTCTGCCGACAGGCCGGCGGAACGTCCCGCCCCGCGCAAGGGCAACCAGTAGCGTATAACGGTACGGCCCGCCATGCAACCGTTTTTTGCACCTCAGGCGACCGTGCGGCCGTCCCTCAGGCGAACCGTCCGGCCTCCCAGCGCCGCCACCTTCTCGTCGTGGGTCACGATGACCAGCGTGCAGTCCGTTTCCGTCCGCAGGCGCGTGAGCAGGTCGAGTATCACGGTCCCCGTGTCCGAGTCGAGGTTGCCCGTGGGTTCGTCGCAGAACAGTATCTGGGGTTCGTTGACGAGCGCGCGGGCGATGGCCACGCGCTGTCTCTCGCCGCCTGAGAGCTGGGCGGGGCGGTGCGCGGCGCGCTGGCCCAATCCGACAAGCTCCAGCACCCCGCTCGCCCTCTTCATCGCCTCCGCACGGCTTCGGCGGCCCACCAGGCCCGCCCCGACCAGGGCCGGCAGGGCCACGTTCTCCAGCGCCGTGAAGTCCGGCAGCAGGTGGAAGAACTGGAACACGAACCCGAAAAGGCGGTTGCGCCAGCAGGCGCGCTCGATCGCCGAAAGCTCCGAAAGGTCCCTGCCGTCGCACGTTACCCGGCCTCCGCTGGGAGTGTCCAGCAGGCCCATAATGTGCAGCAGCGTGCTCTTGCCCGCGCCGCTGGGCCCGACGACGCTCAGCAACTCCCCGGGGCGCACCTCGACGGAGACCCCGTGCAGAACCCTGAGCGTGGTGCGTCCCACCTGGTAGTCCTTGACCAGGCTCTCGGCGCACAGCGTGGACCCCTTGTCCATTCACGCCCCCTCTTCGGGCCGAAGCAGCGGGAAAAGGATCACGTCGCGGATGGACGCCTGGTCCGTCAGCGCCATGACAAGCCGGTCTATGCCGACGCCCAGCCCGCCCGCCGGGGGCATCCCGCAGGCGAGGGCCCGCAGGAAGTCCTCGTCGATTCTCTGCGTCTCCTCCTCCGGGCCGATCTGCTCCAGGAACCTCCTCTCCTGCTCCTGCGGGTCGTTCAACTCGGTGTAGGCCGTGCCGACCTCCAGGCCGGCGACGTAAAGGTCGAACCTCTCCACCACGTCCGGGTCGTCCGCCTTCGCCCTGGTCAGCGGCGAAACGGTCCTGGGGAACTCCGTGACGAAGACGGGCTGCACAAGGTGCTCTTCCACCTGTTTCTCGAACAGGTGATAGGCGAGCCAGTCGGCATGGGCCGCGGGCGCGCCGTCCATCTCGAACTCGGCAGCCCTGGCGCGAATGCCCCCCTCGTCGCCCCGCTTCAGGCCCAGGTGCTCCTCCAGCAAGTCCCAGAACCTGCGGCGCGGCCAGGGGGGAGTGTAGTCGATGCCGTGCTCCCCGAACGGCAGTTCCATCGCCCCGCAGACGTCGCCGGCCAGGTGAGCGACGAGCGACTCGGTCAGCTCCATCATCGTCTCATAGTCGCCGTAGCTCTCGTAGGCCTCCAGCATCGTGAACTCGGGGTTGTGCTGCGTGGAGATCCCTTCGTTGCGGAAGTTGCGGTTTATCTCAAAGACCTTCTCCATCCCGCCGACCAGCAGCCTCTTCAGGTAGAGTTCGGGGGCGATGCGCAGGTACAGATCGATGCCGAGCGCATTGTGGTACGTGTGGAAAGGCCGGGCTGCCGCGCCGCCGGGAATGGACTGCATCATCGGCGTCTCCGCCTCGACGAAGCCGCGCCCGTGCAGGAACGCGCGGATCGCCCGCACGATCTCCGCGCGCTTCAGGAAGCAGGCCATCACCTCGTCGTTGGTGAACAGGTCCACCGAGCGCTGCCGGTAGCGTTTCTCCGTGTCGCGCAGGCCGTGCCACTTCTCGGGGGGGTTGAGCAGCGCCTTGGCGAGCAGGCGGAAATCGCTCACGAAGATGGTGGGCTCCCCCGTTCGCGTCTTGCCCAGCTCCCCCTCGACGCCGATGATGTCCCCCGCGTCGATCTGCTGCTGGACGTGGAACGCGTCCTCGCCGAGCCGGTCCAACTGGAAGAACAGCTGCACCTTGCCGGTCCAGTCCCTGATGTCCACGAACGCCGCCCGGCCCATGTTCCTCTGGCCGGCGACGCGGCCGGCGGCGCGCACGGGCTGCCCTTCCAGCTCGTCGAAGCGGGCCGTGATCTCCGCCAGCGGCGACGCACCGGGGAACCGGCCCCCGTACGGGTCTATGCCGAGGCGACGGAGCTCCTCGAGCTTGGCCAGCCTGAAGTCCTCTGGTTCGACCGGGGTCACTTCGGTGTCCTCACGGCAGGTCCGCGGAAGAGAATAGCCGCTCTGACGTAACTTCCTGCGCGGCGGGTGATTATAGCGAGGCCGTCGAGACGTGG
This sequence comes from uncultured candidatus Brocadiaceae bacterium, assembly GCA_964592385.1. Classification (GTDB taxonomy): domain Bacteria; phylum Planctomycetota; class Brocadiia; order SM23-32; family SM23-32; genus CAZQEQ01. The sequence continues at coordinate 7,218 of CAZQEQ010000004.1, forward strand.
CAAGTGATGGCCGCCCCGGTCCGGCCGCTCAGCGCCCCTCCAGCAGGCGCTCGGCCAGCGAGTGATCCATGCCCGGGGTGGCGAGCAGCCGGTCCGCGACGGCCCGCACGTCGTACTCGACCCGGTGCCAGCGGACCTCCGGCTCGTCGCTGACCGTTGCGAAGCAGGCCCGCGAGTCGCGGTCCCGCGGCTGGCCCACGCTGCCGACGTTGACGATGGCCTTCTGGCTGAAGCCGGGCTTGAAGGTCTGGTGCAGGTCCTGCGGCTCCAGGAACTCCATGTCCGACGTGATGACGCCGGCGCGGTGCGTGTGCCCGTTGAAGCAGAGGTGATTCACCTCCTGGAAGTTCTCCCCGAGCTTGTCCACGAGGCCGAGCAGGACGTCGATCTTCCTGAGGTATTCGACGACGGGGTTGCGCGGCGAGCCGTGCACGAAGAGCCATTCGCCCATCACGTGCCGGTAGGGCAGTTTTTTCAGGAACTCCCACCTGTCGCTCCGCTCCTCATCCTCTTCCTGGGGGTTGGAGCGCGGCATCAGCAGCTTGCGGTGGCAGTCTATGCTGGCGCGCGCGATGGGGTTGAACTCCTCGGCGCCGTATATGACCGCGAAGTCGTGGTTCCCGCACAGCGTCACGTCACATCGCTGGCGCACCATGTCTATGCAGGCGACCGGGTCAGGGCCATAGCCGACGATGTCGCCGAGGCAGATCACCTTGTCTGCGCCGAGTTTGTCAATTTCGTCGAAGACGGCCTGGAGCGCGCGTCGGTTGGCGTGCACGTCGCTGATGACCGCGATCACGCTCGTCTCCTCTCGCGCCTTGAACCGGTGGTCAGGCGGGGCGGCGCGCCGCCCTGCTCATTCCATCGCCTCGCGAGCCTTCTCCGCCAGCCCGGGAACGTGTTCGATGACCATCTGCAGCAGCTCTTCCGAACTCATAATCGCCACGCGGCCCTGCTCGTACTGCTCCGTGACCGCGTCGAACATCTTCGCCACGCCCGGGTGTCGCTTGTCTATCTGCTCATCCCCGGACAGCCCCAGGTGCAGGTTGATCCAGTGCGCGACGCCGGCCCGGCCGCTCTTGTCAGTGATCCGCACGTCGCAGGGCGCGCCCAGGACCGTCTCCGTGTCGAAGATCGTGTAGATGCGCCTGTCCTTGGCCAGCGCGTCGGCGTGGATACCCGCCAGCGTCGTGTTGAAGCGAGAGCCGACCAGCGGCTGCTGCGGAGGGATGTCGTAGCGCACCTGGTCGCGGAAATAGCGGGCAATCTCCGTGATGATCCTCGGGTTGACGGTCGAGTCGCCGCCTCGCAGGGACAGGTACTCGATCACCAGCGCCTCGATGGGTGTATTGCCCGTGCGCTCGCCGATGCCCAGGCAGGTGGCGTTGACGGCCGCGCAGCCGTACAGCCACGCCGTCACGCTGTTGACCAGCGCCTTGTGGAAGTCATTGTGGCCGTGCCATTCGAGCCACTCGCTGGGGAACCCGGCGTGGTGATTCAGGCCGTATATGATGCCCGGCACGCTCCGGGGCAGCGACGCCCCCGGATAGGGCACGCCGTAGCCCATCGTGTCGCAGGCACGGATCTTTATCGGCATGCCGCTTTCCTCGGCCAGCTTGCGCAGCTCGATGGCGAACGGCACAACGAACCCGTAGAAGTCCGCGCGGGTCAGGTCCTCGAAATGGCACCGGCATCGTATCCCCGCGCCGAGGCACTCCTTGACGATGCCCAGGTAGCGGTCAATGGCCTTGCGCCGGTTCGTGCCGGGCCACTTGTGGAAGATGTGGTAGTCGGAGACGCTGGTCAGGATGCCCGTCTCGGCCAGGCCCACCTCTTTGACAAGCTGGAAGTCCTTCGGGTGGGCGCGGATCCACGCCGTCACCTCGGGATAACGATGCCCCAGAGCCAGGCAGCCCTCCACGGCCTTGCGATCCCGCTCCTGGTAAAGGAAGAACTCGCTGGCGTGGATCAGCCCGCTGGACCCGCCCAGCTTGTGCAGCAGGTCATAGATGTCAACGACCTGCTCCGGCGTGAAGGGGGGCATCGCCTGCTGCCCGTCCCGGAACGTGGTGTCGGTGATCCACAGACGCTCGGCCGGCCGCATGGGCACGTGCCGGTGGTTGAACACGATCTTCGGCACGTGTCCTTCCGGGAACACGTCGTCGTAGTACTCCGGGCTCTCTGGCTCCTGGAGTTCGAAGAGGTGCTCGTCGCGCTGAAGGGTGCGCGTATGTTCGTCGAACTTCAGCATTGCTTTCCCTGCGGTAACGACCGGACGTCGCCCGCAGCAGCGCCAATGGCTGCGCGCGCCTGCCAAAACCCATAACAAAAGAGGGGGAAATGACGCCCCCGTGCCGTAATCAGATAGAATACACGCCGCGCCGCGCGAATGCAACTTCGAATTGGGTGCGCCCCTCCTCACCCGGGACGGCGGCACTCCCGCCGAGCCGGCGCTCCTTCCCCTTGCCGAAAAAGCCGGCCTCGGCTATAAAGGGCGTGGACCGTTTCCATCCTCTTTGGGGACCTCCGCGCCTGTGAGAGCCAGAGAAGCCGAGCCGGAACTCGACGACATCCTCCGCCTGCACGTCGGCGGAAAGACGCGCATGGTCAGCCGCCTGAAGCTGGACACCGTCGAGCGGCTGCGGCAGGTCTACACGCCCGGCGTCGCCGAGGTCAGCCGCATCATCGAGTCCGACCCGGAACGGGTCTATGACTACACCTCCATCGGCGACACCATAGCCGTCATCACGAACGGCACTGCCGTCCTCGGCCTCGGCGACGTCGGCGTGCGGGCCGCCATGCCCGTCATGGAGGGCAAGAGCGTCATCCTGATGGAAATGGTGGACATCGCCGCCGTGCCCCTGCTGGTCGAGACCCGCGAGGCCGACCGGCTGGTCGAGACGGTGGCGGCCATCGCCCCGACGTTCGGCGCCATCCTGCTGGAGGACATCGCCGCTCCGCTCTGCTTCGAGGTCGAGGACCGACTGAAGGCCATGCTCGACGTGCCCGTCTTCCACGACGACCAGCACGGCACGGCCGTCGTCGTCCTGGCCGCCCTGATCAGCGCGCTCAAGATCACCGGCAAGCGAGCCGAAGACCTGCGCGTGGTCATGAACGGCGCCGGCGCGGCCGGCACGGCCATCGCCCGCTTCCTGCTCAGCTACGGCGTCGCCGACGTCGTCCTCTGCGACCGGGCCGGCGCCGTCTACCGGGGACGCGCCGAGCACATGAACCCCGCCAAGAAGAAGATCGCCGCCGAGACGAACAGGGACAACGAGAGTGGGACGCTGGCGGAGGTCATGCCGGGCAAGGACGTTTTCATCGGGGTCAGCGTTGCCGGCGCCGTCACAAAGGAGATGGTCCGCTCCATGGCGCCCGAGCCCATTGTGTTCGCCATGGCCAACCCCGTGCCGGAGATATGGCCCGACGAGGCCCTCGAGGCCGGCGCCGCCGCCGCCGAGGACGGACGCCACGTCAACAACGCCCTCGGCTTCCCCGGTATCTTCCGCGGCGCGCTCGACGCCCGGGCGCGCGATATCAACGAGGAGATGAAGACCGCGGCCTCCTCGGCCCTGGCCGCCCTGGCGCCCGAGGGGGAACTGGTCCCCGACTTCATGGACAGGGCCGTCCACCGCGCCGTGGCGGACGCGGTCGCGGTGGCCGCTCGCAAGAGCGGCGTCGCCCGGCTCTGAAAGGCGGACCGGGCCGCGGACGCCGCCCGGATGCGCCCTCATCGTTTCGCCATGACCGACGACCAGCGGACATACCTCATCGAGACCCTCGGCTGCAAGGCCAACCTCTACGATTCACAGCGACTGGCCGAGGCGCTCCAGGACCTCGGCTTCCGGCGCGCACAAGAGGACGAGCGCCCGGACGTCTGTCTGGTCAACACCTGCACCGTCACCGCGACGGCCGACCGCAAGAGCCGCCAGGCCGCCGCGCACCTGGCCCGCCGATACCCGCAGGCCCGCGTATTCGTCACGGGATGCTACGCCAGCGCCTTCCCGGACGAGCTTCGGGCCGTCAGCGGCGTTGAGGGCGTTTACGGGCGCGGGGAGTGGCGCGCGCTCCTGGAGGCTGCGTCGGGGCGCGCCGTCGCCGAAGGAACGCTGGCGGGGGACTTCGGCGTGACCTCGTTCGCGGGCCGCACGCGCGCATTCCTCAAGGTCCAGGAGGGGTGCGACGCCGGCTGCTCCTACTGCATCCTCCCCCGCGTCCGGGGCAGGCCGCGCAGCCGCGCCCTGTCCGACGCGGCAGCCGAGGCCCGGCGGCTCGTCGAGGCCGGCCTCCCGGAGATCGTCCTGACCGGCATCCACCTTGGGCGGTACGGTCGCGATCTCGACGCGGGCGTCTCGCTGGCCGATCTCGTGGCGGCCGTCGCTGAGACGCCCGGCCTGGCGCGGCTGCGGCTGAGTTCCATCGAGGCGCTGGAGGTGGACGGCGCGCTGCTGGATGCCATGCGGCATCCCGCCGTCTGCCCGCACCTGCACCTGCCGCTCCAGAGCGGCGACGCCGACGTGCTGCGGCGCATGAACCGGCCGTACGCGCCGGCGCAGTTCCTGGAGGTCGTCGCGCGGGCCCGCGAGCGGCTGGACCGTCCCGCCGTCACCACGGACGTCATGGTCGGCTTCCCGGGCGAGGGCGACGCCGCGTTCGAGAACACCGCCGAGGTCGTGCGGCGGGCGCGGTTCTCCCGGCTGCACGTCTTCCCGTTCAGCCCGCGGCCGGGCACGGCGGCCGCCGGGATGGACGGCCGGCCCGCGCCGCAGGCCGTCCGCGAGCGCGGCGTCCGCCTGCGGGAGTTGGGCGGGGACCTGGCCGCCGGGTGGGCGGGGGGGTTCGTGGGGGAGGAGGCCCGTGTCCTGTTCGAGCGCTGCCGGGACGGCAGGCTCTCCGGCTACACGGACCGCTACGTGACGCTGACGGCGCCCGGCCCGGCGGACCTGGCCGGCCGGGTCGCATCCGTCCTGTGCATCCGGGCGCGCGGCGCCGCGCTCATCGGCCACCTCGCGGCCGACAGCATTCACCACGACGTCACCACGAGCACGACGGACGGATAAGAAAGGGCGGGAAACGACAAAGGGGCCGTTGCGCTGCTTTGGGCGTTTTTCCCCTCTTCTCTGTCGTTACGTTGTGCTCGTTGTGTCGTCGTGGTTCAGAGCCGTTCGGCGAGCAGGTCGCAGAGCGTCCGCGCGATCTCGCCCTTGGTCCCTGGGCGGGCGAGCACTTCACCGTCGGCGGAGATGACGAGCGCCGGGTGCGTCTCGTCCCGGATCTGCGTCAGGTCGTTGGCGAGGACCAGGTCCGCCCGGTTGGCCCGCACGGACTGCACGGCCGCCTCGCGCAACTTCGCCTCCGAGAGCCCGACCTCGAGCTTGAACTGCACCAGCAACGCGCCGGGCGCCCAGCGGCGTATCTCCTTGATGACCTTGGGCGTCCGAACGAGGCGTATCTGCCAGGCCGCCCGGCCGGAGGGCATCTTGCCCCCGGGCGCAGACTCCGGCACATAGTCGAGCACGGCCATGGCGTGCACGATGGCGTCGGGAGGGTCGCCTCCCGTGAGCGCGCCTTCCAGCGCGGCGAGCACGTCCGGGACGGTGACGACGGGCAGCACGCCGAGCCGGCCGTGCTCGTCCTCGGTCAGGTCCTCGTGCCGGGGCACGGCGCTGTCCGGCCCGGCCACCAGCGTCACCCGCGCCCCCCGGCGCAACGCCTCGACGGCTATCGCGCAGCCGAGCCGGCCCGACGACCGGTTGCTCACGTAGCGCACGGCGTCCAGGTCGGCCCGGGTCGGGCCGCTGGTGATGAGGACGTATTTGCCGCCGAGCCTCTCCGGCATGTCGGGTTCGCTCCTTGCGGGCTACGCTATCGCGGCCGCCGGGCGGTTGCAAGTGCGCGGCGGCGGTTGCAGGAGGGGCCTTTTCTGCTAAAATGCGTTCTCCCTGCCAGAGGCAGGCGAGCCGGGCCGGCACGCTGCACCTTTTCCCTCTCGCCCTGCGGGGCGCCGCGTCCGGCGCGCGTGAGGTGGACAAAGATGGCAAACGACCAGATAACGTCCATTCAGGGCACCGAGGACCTGCTCCCGGAGCAGTGGGCCTATTGGCGGAGGCTCTACGGGGCGGCCCGCCGTCAGTTCGCGCTCTACGGCTACGGCGAGATCCGCACGCCCGTCATCGAGGACCTGCGCCTCTTCGTCAAGGGCACCGGCGAGACGACGGACATCGTCGAGAAGGAGATGTACGCCATCCCCGGCTCGGACGGGGAGAGCGTCGCCCTGCGGCCGGAGGGGACGCCGTCGGTCGTGCGCAGCTACCTGGAGCGGAAGCTCGACAGGCAGGCCCCCTTCCAGAAGCTCTGCTACGTCGGCCCGATGTTCCGCCACGAGCGCCCCCAGAAGGGGCGGCTGCGGCAGTTCCACCAGCTCGGCGTCGAGGCCATCGGCAGCGCCGAGCCACTGCTGGACGCCGAGACCATCCTGCTCGCCATGGCCATCTTCCGGGACGTCGGGCTGTCCGGCTGCCGGCTGCTGCTGAACACGATAGGCTGCGAGACGTGCCGCCCGCGCTACCGCGACGCCGTCCGGGACGCCGTCAAGGACCGCCTGGGCGAGCTCTGCGAGGACTGCCGCCGCCGGCTGGAGCGGAACGTCTTCCGCGTGCTCGACTGCAAGAACGAGGGCTGCCGGCCGGTCATCGAGTCGCTGCCGGAGATCACCGAGTTCCTGGACGAGGACTGCGCCCGCCACTACGCGGCGGTCAAGGACGCGCTGGGCCGCGCCGGGCTGGAGTTCACCGAGGACCCGCGCCTCGTGCGCGGGCTCGATTACTACACGCGGACGGTTTACGAGATCAAGCACCCCGGCCTCGGCGCGCGGGACGCCATCTGCGGCGGCGGGCGCTACGACAAGCTGGTCGAGATCCTGGGCGGGCCGCCGACGCCCTGCGTCGGGTTCGCGATAGGGGCGGAGGCGACGCTGCTGGCCATGGAGAGCGAACTCGGCCCGCCGCCCGACGCCGCCCCCAGGCCGGAGGTTTACGTGGTCTGCTTCGAGGAGGCGGCGCGTCCCTTCTGCTTCGGGCTGATCGGGGACCTGCGCGGCGCGGGGATCGCGGCGGACATGGACTTCGAGGCCCGCAGCGCCAAGTCGCAGATGCGCCAGGCCAATCGCCTCGAGGCGCGGCTCTGCTTCCTTATCGGCGGACGCGAGGTCGAGCAGGATCAGGTATTGATAAAGGACATGGCCGACGGCCGGCAGTGGAGCGTGCCCCGAGAGCAGGCCGCCGGCGAGGCGGCCGGACACCTCGGCCAACGCCAGGCCAATCCGGGGGCGGCTAGATGAACGCTGAAGAGGTCGAAGCGCTTGTCGGGCAACTGCGCGATTTCCGCATGCGCAAGGAGGCCGGCCGCCGGCTGATCGCCATGGGGCCGGCGGCGGTCGGGCCGCTCGTCGAGGCCCTCGAAAGGGACGGCTATGAGAGCGCCCGATGGACCATCCTGAACTGCCTGGGCGAGCTCGACGCCGACGACGCCGTCCCGGTCGTCGCGCGCTATCTCGAAATGAGCGACTTCCAGTCGGTCGCCCACGACGCCCTGGTGAGAATCACGGGGCACGACCTGGGGGTGGTGCGCGAGGACTGGCTCCGCTGGCTCGCCGAACACGGCAAGGCCCCCGCTGCCCAGGGCGAACTGCCCGATGAGAGGCTCGTCGAACTGGCCCTGGAGGGGGCCGGGGCCGAATGGCGCGCCCGGGGACAGGGGCGATACCTGCTCGATCTGCCCGTAGCCGAGGGGCGCAGGCGGCAGGTGACGGTCCTGTTCGGCGTCACCGACCACGAGGGCTCGCCCGTGGTCGTCGTCTTCTCGACCTGCGGCGAGGCGCGCCCGGAGCACTACGAGACCGCGCTGCGCAACAACCTGCGGATGCCCTACGGCGCGGTCGCCCTGCGCGACGTTGACGGCAGGCCGCACTTCGTGATGTTCAACACCGTCCTGCGCCAGGGCCTCAGCCCGACCGAACTGCGCAAGAGTATCATGACGGTCGGCGAACGCGGCGAGCGCACCGAGAAGGAACTGGCAAACTGACATCCCAACCCGCTGACAGGGGGAACCCACGCGGCAGATGCTGAAGAGGACACACACGTGCGGCCAGTTGCGGCCGGAGCACATCGGCGGCGAAGCCGTCTTGAGCGGGTGGGTCGCCAACTGGCGCGACCACGGCGGCCTGGTCTTCATTGACCTGCGCGACCGGACCGGCATCAGCCAGGTCGTGTTCCGGCCGGAAGTGGACGCGGACCTTCACGCCCGCGCCCGCGACCTGCGGAGCGAGTACTGCATCAGCGTTCGCGGCCAGGTGGAGAAGCGCCCGCCGGAGATGGAGAACCCCGACCTGCCCACCGGGCAGGTGGAGATGGTGGCCCGCGAGATGGTCCTGCACAGCGCCAGCGACACGCCGCCGTTCGAGATCACGGGCGAGGACGATATCTCGATAGAGGTCCGCCTGCGCAACCGGTTCCTGGACCTGCGTCGCGCGCCGATGCAGCGCAACCTGGAGTTCCGCCATCGCCTGATGCAGATCACGCGGCGCTACCTGGACGAGAACGGATTCATCGAGGTGGAGACGCCGTTCCTGACCAAGAGCACGCCCGAGGGCGCGCGCGACTACCTGGTGCCGAGCCGCATCAACCCGGGGAAGTTCTACGCGCTGCCGCAGAGCCCGCAACTGTTCAAGCAACTGCTGATGATCGGCGGGCTGGACCGCTACTTCCAGATCGTCAAGTGCTTCCGCGACGAGGACCTGCGCGCCAACCGCCAGCCCGAGTTCACGCAGATCGACCTGGAGATGTCGTTCGTGGACGAGGACGACGTGCTGGCGACGGTCGAGGGGCTGATGGCGCGGCTCTTCGAGGGGGCGCTCGGCCGCGCGCTCGAACTGCCGCTGCCCAGGATGCGCTACGAGGACGCCCTGGCCAGTTACGGCACGGACGCGCCCGACCTGCGCTTCGGCCTGGAGATCGCGGACGTCTCCGACGTGGCGCGCGACTGCGAGTTCCGCGTCTTCAGCGGCGCGGTGGCCGACGGCGGGCAGGTGCGCGGCATCTGCGTGCCCGGCGGGGCCGAGATGCCCCGCAGCGAGGTGGACGCGTTGGTCAAGTGGGCCCAGGAACTCGGCGCCGGCGGGCTGGCCTGGTTCAAGCTCCGCGCGGGCAAGCCCGAGGGCGGCGTCGCCAAGTTCTTCAACGAGGCCCAGGTCGCGGCCATCCGCGAGCGCTTCGACGCCCCGGACGGTTCCATACTGCTCTTCGTGGCCGACAAGCGCTACGTCTGCAACCTGACGCTCTCGCACCTGCGGCTCCGACTGGGGCGCGAACTGGGCCTGATACCCAAAGGCGAGGACGCGCTCTGCTGGGTGGTCGAGGCGCCGGCCTTCGAGCGCGACGATCGGACGGACGAACTGACCTTCGTCCATCACCCCTTCACCGCGCCCTTCCCGGAGGACGTCGAGCGCCTGGAGAGTGACCCGGCGTCCGTCCGGACCCGCAGCTATGACCTGGTGATGAACGGACAGGAGATCGCCGGCGGGAGCATCCGTATCGCCGACCGCGACCTCCAGATGCGCATCATGAGTATCCTCGGCTACAGCGAGGAGCAAGTCCAGGAGCGCTTCGGTTTCTTCATGCGGGCGCTGCGCTTCGGCCCGCCGCCGCACGGGGGGATCGCCTTCGGCTTCGACCGGCTCGTCATGACCATGCTCGGCCTGGAGGACATCCGCGAGACCATCGCGTTCCCCAAGACGCAGCGCGCCGTGAGCCTGCTGACGGACGCGCCGAGCGAGGTGGACGAGGCGCAGCTCAGGGAACTGGGCCTGTCGCTGACCGAGGAATGAAAAAGCCGGGAAGGCGCCCGTGAGGCACCTTCCCGTGTGGCGCAGCCGCCCTCGGCTGCGGGTTCTTCTCGGGCGTGGGCACCCGAGCTACACAAGCGTTACCACGGCCCTTGCCAGCCGCCCGGGCGTTCCGGCTCGGGGGCGAACTGCGGGGCCTGTCCGAGCCGGCGCTGCATCTGCCGCTTGCCCGCTTGCCCGCGCTGTTGCCCCAACATCTGGCCGCGTCCGGGCTGGACGCCCTGCCGGGCCTGCCACTGCGGGGCCTGTCCGAGTCGGCGCTGCATCTGCCGCTGGCCCGCTTGGCCGCGCTGCTGGCCCTGCTGCTGGCCGCGTCCGGGTGCCTGGCCGGGCTGGACGCCCTGCCGGGCCTGCCATTGCGGGGCCTGTCCGAGTCGGCGCTGCATCTGCCGCTGGCCCGCCTGACCGCGCTGCTGACCCTGCTGCTGGCCGCGTCCGGGTGCCTGGCCGGGCTGGACGCCCTGCCGGCGCACCTGGCGCTGCCTCTCGCCCGCCTGTTCGCCCGCCCGGCGCGTCACCTCGGCGAGTTCACGCCTCAACTGCCCGATCAGTGCTTCCTGCCGCCTGACCTGCTGCGCCAGCGCGTGCAGTTCGTCCGCCCTGCCCGGCAGTCCAGGCTCGCGTTGCGCTACGCCTTCGCGACGTCTGGCCGTTGCTTCGGGCACCTCCTGGCGTCGCTCCCTCGCTGCCGGCTCCCTGGGAGCTTCCTCCCTGGCGGCCCTGAGCCTGCGCTGCACCTCCTGCCGCAGGCGCTCGGGGCGATCCTGTTCGCCCGCGGCCGCCAGCTCATCGGCCCGCCTCTCTCTCAGCCGCTCACGCACCCGTTCTTCCAGTCCGGCCTCTTCCCGGACGCGGGCGCGCCTCTCCTTCACCATTTGAGGGATCAACTGCTGAAGGGCCTCAACGGCCTCCGGCCTCTCGGCGGCGAACCTGAGGACGATGCCGCCGTCCGTCCTGTCGGCCTTGAGGTGGGCCTGGCCGCTGACCAGCATCGAAAGCAGCGGCCTCCCTTCGGCGTCAGGCCGCCGCACGGCGCCGCCGCGTTCCCGCTCCCGGGCACGGAGGCCCTCCAGCCGTTCGAGCGCCACCGTGTGGAGTCTCTCGATCATCTCGGGGTTGTCCGAGGTGATGGCCAGGTCGACGCCGCGATCCGTCCGGGTCACCTTCACGTCAACGGCGTCCGCCCCCACAAGCCTTTCCAGGGCGACGCCGGGCCCCTGCTGGGGCCGGTCGGCCGGTCGCTCAGGCACCGGGCGGACTGCCTCCTGCTGCCGCTCGCGCGGCGCGACGCGTTCACGTTCCCGCTCCTGGGCGCCGGCAAACCCCGCGCCCAACGCCGCCGCGATCAGGGCGGCACACGCCATGTTCATCCATACGCGCTTCATCTCCTGCCTCCTTCTGTGTGTATCGTAAGTCACTCTTGTATCCACGGTCGTGGCCTCATTCCTCCGGTGCGAGGGGCGCGCCGAACCGCCCTCCACGCCGACCGCCAGCCGCGCCTTCCTCCAGCGGGCGGGCCGCCCCCGGCACCCCTTCTTCCAGGCGGCGGGGCCGTCCCTCGGCGTCGGCTTGCCTGCGCTCCGCCAACTGGCGGGCCAGTTCCTTCAGCGCCTCGACGCTGTCCGGTATCTCCTCCTTGATCCGGGCGGCGATGTCGGGGTTGTCGGAGTCCACCGTGATCGTGACGCCCTTGTCCGTCTCAATCGCTTTGACCTGCACGTCCTTGGAGGCGAGGAGCCGGAGCACCTCTCTGTTGCGTCCGGCGTTCAGTGCCTGGTCGCGCGCCTGCCCGGCGCGCTCGCGGACCTGAGCGACCCACCGCGACGTCGCCTCCTGCAACGTCTCGACCAGTTCAGGCTTCTCGGAACTCAGGTGCAGCACCACGCCGCCGTCGACGTTCTCGGCGCTGATCTGGGCGTCGCCTCTCAGAAGGAGCCCCATCACGCCGACCGGCGCCCTGCCGGCGGGGGCCTCGGCGCGCTCGCGCAAGCGCTCGGCGGCGCGCCCGGCAAGGTGCTCCACCTCCAGCACGGCGGCCTCGGCGCGCGCCTGGAGGAGCCTGACCATCTCGGGCTTCGCGGTGATCTTCACCTGGACCCCGTCATCAACGTTGGTCACGGTGACTTCGGCCCCGTCGCCGGCGAGCAGGGAGTGCAGTCCGCCGCCCGCGCGGCCCTGGGGCGCGCCGGGGCGTTCCCGCTGGGCTTCATCGCCTCGCCCGGGCGCCTGTTGGGCCAGGGCCAACCCGGCACAGACCGCCAGCACTATCCCGACTGAAAGGTATCTCGCCGCTTTCCCCATCATTTTGGCCTCTCCTTGCTTGCCGGGAGTCCTATCGGGAACTCAACGGTTCCCCGGCCGTTCCGCCGGTTCCCGCGGCTGGGCTGGGCGAGTCTGTCGGCCGTCTCTTCTGAGCAGTGGCGCCGCGTCGCGCCTGCCCCGCCCGCCGGGTGCCTCGCGCAGCCCCTTCAACATCCCGTACCACCTCTGTTTCTGCTCGGGGGTGAGCATCTGCCCCGTCTGCATCATGTGATCCGTGACCAGCCGACGCATCTCGTGCTGGATTTCGCCGATGCGCTGCTGGCAGTCCTGTATGGCGTTCCGATCGGGACGCTCGGCGGCCATCAGGTCCAGGAGGCGCTCCTGCTGCCGGTCGAGTTCCTTCTTGAGCTCGCCGACCTCGTCCCTGAGCCGCTGCCACTCCTCGCCCATGCGCTTCCTCTGGTCGGCGCCCAGGCCGAGCTCCGTCCAGGGGGCGCGCTCGGGCCCGACCCCTCGTCGTGACGTTTCGGGCTCGGCTTTGAGGCTATAGACCCAGATGCCGACGAAGGCGAGGTTGAAGGCCAGCGAGAAGATCAACAGCAGAGATAGGACTTTATTGTACATCCTCTGCCCCTCCCCATTCGGCCTCGTCCACGAACGTCAGGTAAACGTCTGCCAGCGACCCGGCGGGCACCGCCGAGAAGAGGTCCATCGAGAGTTCGAACTCCGCCGTCTCGGCATCCACCTCGTCGGAGGTATCCCTGCTGCGGAATGCGGAATCCCCGGCCATCAGGCCGGTCCAGAGCCCGGCGGCCATCACCAGCGCCGCCGCAAGGCGCGCCAGCGCCCGGCTCCGGCGCCCGCCGACAACCCCGAAGAGCCGGATGGGTTTGCGCCGCCGGTCCGCTGCGCCGCGCACGCGGCGGGCGAAGTCCGCCGGCGCCGCCATGCCGCCCAGCGCCTCCAGGGCGCCGTTGATCCGCCGCAGGTCATCGAGCTCCGCCCTGCACTGCGGACATGCCGCCAGATGCTCCTCGACTACGGCGGCCTCCTCGGCGCTCAGCTCGCCGTCCAGGTAGGGGTTCAATCGTTGCACTGTGGTTCGGCAGTTCATCTCCGTCCTCCAATCAGATAAACGCATCGCTCCCGTGAATCCTGCGCTGCCGCTGGCGTTTTTTCTGCGCGGCGCCGCGCGGGGCTAGCTAGAGCAGCCCGCCCAGTTCCTCCTTGAGGTGCCGCTTGGCGCGTATCAACAGGGAATCCACCGCCCGCGTCGAGCACTCCAGCACCTGCGCTATCTCCCCGTAGCTGAGCCCCTCGAAGTGCTTCAGCACCACGGCCATCCTCTGCCGCTCGGGGAGGCGCTCCACGGCCGCGCGCACGCTCCGGCGAAGCTCCCCGCGCACGGCCTCCCCCACCGGGCCGTCGCGCTCGTCGGCCGGGGCCGCGTCGGAAGGCATGCGGACGGCCCTGGACTTCCGGTACGCATCGATGCACAGGTGCCAGACCACGTTGAACAGGTAGGTGCGGAAGGCGGCCAGCGGCCGGTAGCGCGACGCCCCCGCCAGTATCCTCAGGAAGGCTTCCTGGGCCACGTCCTCGGCCAGGGACTGATCGCTCAGGAAGCGGTACGCCGTGTTCAGCGCCGCCCGGTGATGGCGCTCGACGAGCTCCTCGAAGGCGTCCATGTCGCCCCCGGCCGCCCGCAGCATCAGGTCCTCGTCGTTGGTCATGCCGGCTCGTTCCCCACTGTGGACTTGCCACTATAGCAGTCCACGCGGCCCCGCTCAACGCCCGCCTGCGTGCCGTTTGTGTCGCCTTTGTTGCCGTTCCTCGCCGTACGGCGGGCAAGCTTCATCCTTCCGGCGCGGCGCGACGCAGTCCCGTATTTAGCCTTTGTTGTTGTTACTTCATACTTCATACTTCTGCCTTCATACTTCCGGCGCGGGGCGACGCAGTCCCGTATTTAGCCTTTGTTGTTGTTACTTCATACTTCATACTTCTGCCTTCATACTTCCGGCGCGGCGCGACGCAGCCGCCCTGCGCCGGCCGTCACCCCCCCTGTCAGACGGCCACGCGCGCCGGACGCCGCGTCCGCTCCCCCCGGAAAACCGTCCTCTCAAATCGGACGCCCCCCGCCGCCGCCCCCTGCCCTGAGCGGAGCCGACGGGTCCAGCCGGCAACCTGCAGCCTATATTGATATTGTGGCTCCCGGTAGATAGGGGCCGGCGGTCGGGGGTGCGCAGAGGGAAACGCGGGCGGGCGCCGGCCGAGGGCGGGGTGGTTGGAGCGGGCCGGGTCGCCGCTGCGCGGTTCCCCGGTTTGGTCGTCCTGCTACGGCGCCCTGTCGCCCGGGTTGCGAGCGGCGCCCGGGTTCTCCTGCCCCGTGGCCTTCGCCGAGCCGGCGCGCAGCACCTTGTCGCCGAAGTCCATATAACGCTGCCAGTCCCAGAGCGTCAAGTCGTGATCCCCGGTGCGGACGTGGTAGGCCATCCCCCTGGCGTGCCGCGGCTCGTCGGGCTTGGGCCACTCCGTGCCGATGCCGCCGAGTCCGTAGAGCTTGAACACCCCTTCCGCCTCGACCAGGCTCCTGAACTCGCCGTAGGGGTCGGACCAGCCGTCTTTCGTGGCACTGGCGACGTACACCGCGCGCGGCGCGATGGTGGCGATCAGGAAATGCTGATCGAAATCCATCGCCTCCTCGTTGTCGTTATACTTCTTGAAATTCGGGCAGAACCAACCTTCGAAGCGGTTGACCTTGATGACCGTCTCGCCCTTGCAGCGCTTGCTGAGGGCCGCGCCCCCACAGCCGGAGCAGTTGGAGATCGTCAGGGCGAAACGCGTATCGGTGGCTGCCGCATACAGTGCCGTCTTTCCGTAACGGGAGTGGCCGAGCACGGCCACCCTGGCCGCGTCCACGTCGGGGTCGGTCTCGAAGTAATCCAGGCAGCGGCTCGCACACCATCCCCAGCCCGCGATGGTCCCCCAGGAATCGGCCCTGGGTTGCGCATCCTGGTCGAACAGTCCTTGGATCAACTCGGCGCCGTCGACACAGTATAGTGCAATGCCATATCCACGCTTGATTGTGTCCTCGGCGGGCCAGGATTCGTCTTTTCCCCCCTGGTTGACATTTCTCCAGAGACTGCCGCCCGTGATCAACAGATAGGTCGGCACCGGACCCTTGATATTGTTGGGTGTGAAGAGAAGCAAGGGGATCGCTCGATTTGCCGTCACCCCGTCTTTCCTGATGCCGATATTGACTCGCTTGAACGTGGCCGCGCCGTCCAAGGCTTTCTCGTCTTTCTCGGCGACATGGAAGCTGATATCCCCTGGCGCTGGCTTCGGCGGCGCTTTGCCGTAGACCTCGGTCAGCATAATGTCCAGCACCCGCGCCCGATTCTTCTCCCACTCCTCCCGCGTCGTGATCTTGCGGCCGTCCTTGTCGAGGAGCACGTCCGGGATCGCATAACCCGCATCCGGCGCGGCGCCGCTGCCCGCATCCGGCCCGGGCTTCAGCAGAATCGGCTTGAGAATGCGCCAGAACTCGTCCGCCATGATCTTGTCCCCCTTCTCGTTGGGATGCACCCAGTCGACGCCGCAATGCCCCGCCACCTGCGGGTCGTTGATCCAATCCTTCACCAGGTACGCCAGGTGAACCGGGGACTTCTCCGTGGACTGCGACTTCACATAGTCCGGAAGCCTGCTATTGGTGATGCTGAACGGGACCCAGGGCTGCGTGATCTCGCACACTATGACGATCACGTTCGGGTTCTTCTCCCGCAGCAGCCGGATGATCTCCGTGAACTCTCGCAGCGTCTGCTCCACGAACTGCTCGTCGGTCTGCTTCTTCTCCTTGAGTTCCTGGGTCGAGTTGCTGCCGAGTTGGATGATGGCGATATCGGCCGTGTAGCCCTTCATGAACTGCGGGAGCTTCTCCAGCAGGAGCCCGGCCGTCCAGCCCCAATGGCATTCGTGGATATTGGGAAAGGTCTTTCCCTCATAAGGGGCGTAGTCCGGCGACCCGTTGAAGCCGCTCCTCATGCTGCCGACGAACTGCACGTTCACGTCATGGTCCACGAAGTACTTCCACAGCGGGTAGCGATAGGAGTAGGTCGCGGGTGTCTGCGGCCCCCGCCCCGCCCGTCCCTGCGAGATAGAATCTCCGATGCAGACCAGCCGCACCGGCTCCCCGGCCAGGCACGGCGCGACGGCACAGAGCAGAAGGACCAGAGCAAGACACCGCATACTCATCTCCTTCCGCCCCCGGGACGCGGGCCAGCCCAGGGGGCAGGGGGGTTGGGGGAAAGGGGAAACCGTTGACCTGCCCGCAAGGTCGTATTCATGCCCGCGGATCGTGCTTTCATCCTGAACAACTGCATCCTGGCCGCGACAAGCGGCGATAAGGCCGGTGAAACCGCCAACTTCCGCACGACGAGCCCAGGATACCGCCGGTTTGGACGGCGTCAACTGCCGAGGCCGGTTGCACTTCGGAGGCCGTTGTCAGGGGGCCCAGGGCCGCTCGGGCTTCGCAGGTCATGCTCTCAGGGCCGCCCGTCAAGACCATGGCAAGGCTCCCAGGGGCGCTTTGATGCATCGGCCGCCATGCTGAACTGCCCGGCGGCGTAACTGGCCACACCGCAGTCATAGAGCAGGTGCGGCGAGGTCGCCCGCGCCCGCCCTCAGCGCAGGCCCATCACGGTCACAGCGCTATCCGTCGCGACCGCTGCCCAGGAGCCGCAAGCGTCGCAATGGTAGGCGAACCCGTCCAGGTTCGACCCGGTGGGCCGGGCCGTCGGCAGCATGGTCAGTCCGTTCTCCCCGACAAGGAACACGGCTCCATTGCAGACGTAGTAGTCCTGGCCGTCAACCGGCCACAGCACCGCCGCCCTGCCGCCGGAGTCGGGGATCTCCGCCACCAGCTCAGGGCGGGCGGGAGCAACGAGGCTGAAAAGGGCCGAGTTGCCGTGAGGGTCCCGCCCGAAGCTCCTCAAGCTGTCGGCATCCAGGCTGGCCAGGAGCCGGCTGCCCCGGGTTCCGAAGAGATGCCAGACAGCCTGGCGCGTGGAGACGGCCCCAACCTCGGTCGGCGCGGCCGGGTCGGAAACGTCGAGGACCGCGATCCCCGGTTCGCCGTCCGCGCGGACCGTCCCCAGGTACAGGTAATCCCCGACGACGGTTCCCGCCGTGTTGCGCCCGCCCACGCGGAGGACGTTCATCAGTTCCGGCTCGGCCGGCGTCGAGACGTCGTACGTGACGATTGCGCTCCGACAGATCATGAACAGGTGGTCCTTGGAGACCGCCATCGCCGCGCTCCGGAGCCGCGTGCCCGGCCCGAACGAACCCCTGCGGGCCGGTTCCTCCGGCGTCTCCAAAGAGTAAACGTCCAGCCCGCCGCCCCGGGAACACAGCAGGACGTCGCCCAGAGTGCGGTTGACCATGCCGTCGCCCGCGTCCGGCAGAACGGCCAGCGGCTCCATCTCGATCGCCCATCCCTGTTCGGGGATTCGATAGACGTAGAGCGTTCCGCCCCTGTCGAGGACGTATGCGTAAGGCACGTGCAGCGCGACCGACCTGAAGGCGAGTCCGCACGGCACCGACATCCTGGTTCCTGGCCGGGGGCGCAGCTCGGCAACGAATCTGAAGTCCCGCGCGCCCTGCGGCGCTGCCCGCTCCCGTGCGTCGCCTTCGCCGGCGATCCCCGGTGGCAAGGAGACCTCAACCGAGAACGGGGCCTCGACCTCCTCGACGTGATCCCAGTACCGGACGACGAGGTCCGCCTGCTCCAACGTCTCTGCCAGCGTCACGCCCAAGGTGAACGTCCGCGCTCCGCCGGCCTCAACGTGGGACTGGACACTCCTGCCGACCGTCTCGACCTGCTGACCGTCGGCGTGGAGGAACTCGACGCCTGCCAGGTCGTCCACGCGGCCCCGTCCGGTGAAGGTCACGGTGGTCGTCCTCGTCCCGGTGCCTGCGAGCGCGCCCGGCGGCAGGGGGGCCGGCTCGCTCGGCCCCTCAATGAGCGTGGACGGCTGGTCAAAGCCCAGGATCCCGTCCAGGTCGTCCGCGAGGTGCTCGAGGTCTGTCACGATGATGCGCGCAGGCTGGCGCGCTCTCTCGGCGACGCGGACGTCGGTGACTTCCAGCGAGACAGGGCCGGCTTCGATCTTCTGCCCCTTCTCAAGCCGGAAGCCTTCCTGCCGCGCTTCAGTCGGGTCCACCCCGACCAGGGCCGTAACGGAGCCCTCCGCGCGCACGAGCGCGCTCCCCGCCGAGGGCGACCTCTCGCCCTCGACGGTCAGGCGCGTCCGGTCGCTCTCGGACTGCTCCGGCATCGGGAAGAGAAGCCCGTCGAAGTAACGCAGGCGATCCGGGTCAGGCGCCGGCCGCAGGTCCTGCCCGTTGCCGTCAGTCAGCGCGCTCACCCGGTTGACCCAGGCCCGGACTATCTCGATGTTCCCTCTCTCGGCCTTGACGGACAGCTCGATGGAAGTGCCTGCGCGCGCCCGCGTCGGGGGCGGCGAAGCATTCAGGGCCGGCCCCGCGTCAATGCCATTGGCAACTCGGACGCGGGCGGCCGAGACGGAGACGGCGGCGCCCGGGTCTTCCCCGCAACGGGCGGGCCACGACATCACGCAGGCCGCCAGTACGGCGGACGCCCAACAGGCACGGGCTCCCATATTCCGCTCCCCCTTTTGTGCCAACAAGAGCAACTCCTCATCAGCCTCTTACTACTCCGGCCGACGCCTTTCAATGATAGACAACGACACAATGTGGCAAGCAGGAGGTCACGCACAGGCGGCCAGTGTGGAGGGAGGGCGGGGGCGATACTCCCTTCCCCTCATGCGCGACGAAGAGCCCCGCCGGCGGCTGCAAGGCGCGGAAGCTCGCCGGATTCCGTTTGACAAACCGCCTGGGGGGCGTACACTCCCGCGATCAAGGCGAAGCCGGAACTCCGCCACTTCAAATGGGCGATGTCGGATAGCAGCCCGTTGAAGAAGGAGGATTCCCCGGAGAGTGCCTGCGCGAGGGGCCGTGTCGGTGTAGCACAGGCGCCCTCGCCTGTGGCGTTCTCAGCCGGGGGCGGCTGAGCTACATTTTTCAACGGGCTGATAGAGGAGCTGTGATATGCCGAAAGTCCCGATTACGTTGTCCGTTGCCGCGCTCTTCGTGATGCTGCTTGCACCCGTCGTGTCGGCCCAGGAGGAGCCATCGGCTCCGCCGGCTGAGAACAGGCTCTACGCCATGGGCAGCAGCAACGTGAACCGCATCGACGAGTGGTTGAATGCATTTCTCGAGATGAACGGCATGGAAGGGAAATGCGCCCGGATAAGCCTTGCCGGCGCGCCGATGCATTGGGTGTGGCAGGTTCGTGAGGAGCGCAAACCCAATCCCGAAACCTACCTCCGAACCGAGCACTTCGATGTCCTCTACATGGTGGCCTCGACAGTCTGGATCCAACGCCAGCAGGAAGTCCCTCCCTGCGTTGGGTTCGCCAGGGCGGCCATCGCGGGCAACCCGAACGTCCGCGTCCACATTCAGGAGCGCAAGTACATCGAGCCCTACGAGGACGGGCTGCGGTATTGCTACTTCTGGCCCGAGAACCCGGACCCGGAACTGACCATTGAGTTCCTGTTCCGTCCTCACTACCTGAAGACGATCCATGACATGGCCTCGCAGCTCAAGCGCAAGGTCTATGTCACGCCCGCGGGGAGCTGCATCGAGGCGGTGAAGAAGCTGGCAGAGACGGGAAAGCTGGAGGGATACACGGACCGCCTGTGCGTGTATCAATCGCGGGAAAACCAGCATCTCAGCCCGTTCGGGCATTACGTTCATGCTTCGGCGGTGTGGGCGTCGGTGTACAGGCGGGACCCCCGCAGGCTTCCGAACGCCGTGTACAGATACGGCGGGGCCCAGTTGATGGTCGAACTGACCGAGCACGATGCGGAGCTCGTTAATCAGACCGTTTACGACATTGTCAGGAATACGCCGTTCAGCGGCTGGTATGTCAATGAGCCGTCCACGTACGAGGAATACATGGCGGCGCTGTGGGAGGAGGTCAAGAACTTCGAGACCTTCGACGGCGTGGAAGGCGACCAGGAAGACGAAAAGCCCCAAGACCACGACGGCACCTATGTCGGCACGAACGGCCTGGAGTGGACGTACAAGGGGGGGTGGGGTACCGGAGAAAGCCATCTGACTATCAGTGGATCCACCCTCATGCTGTCGTCGGGAAGCGGTGAGGCCAGGCCGGTTCTCTCTGCCACCTTCCCCAAGGGCATCTCATGGCTCACCTTCCAGTACCGGGGGCGGTATAACCTGCCGGGGCCGGCTGACACCTACAAGTACCGCCTGGAGGTTGTTGCCGGCGGCAAGACCATTGCCGTGCTCGACAAGATCGTGGAGAAGATGAAGGAACACCGCGTGGGGGCACAGGAATACGCCTGCCTCATTGAGGACATCGACCTTCCGCCCGGCGGAGAGCTGAAGTTCGTGTCCACCGGAAACGACGCGGTCCGAATCGATAATATCCGATGGAAGGACTATGACGCCGGGTCGGAAGAGAAAGGTTCATCCGTGAATAGTGGTGACAAGTAGCGGTTGGCCGGAGCGTTGGAGCGAAGTGTCGGCGACCGTGCCTATTCGCAGGCGATGTCCGGCCTGCCTGACCGGCGGCCGCGTTGCATCGTGGCGCCGTTCGGCTAAAATGGCGTTCTGTGCCCCGGACGTTTCCGTGACAAACCGGGGAGCCTCATCTGGCACGTCCGCATTGCCCTCTGGAAGACACGGGCGGCTTTGTCAGGCCCGCAACAGGAGGAGTGTGAAGGTGAAACGATTTGCTGCTTCGGCTTGTGCTGTCCTGGTTGTGAGCGTTCTGGCGTGTTCTGCTTCGCAGGCTGCCGACTACGTCTGGATGGAGGGCGAGAATCCGACCCGTCGTAACTTCGAGGTCCGCGGCGTCGGCTGGGGCAACCAGGATTACCTCTCCGAAGGCGCCTGGCTGAACATCGTCGTCGACGCGAACCAGGTCGAGCAGAAGCTCCCAGAGGGGGGCATCCTGCTCGAGTACGACTTCCAGGCACCCAGCGCCGGGCGCTACGAAGTCTGGAACCGGATAGGCTACGAGTTCGTCCGCTCCGTCTTCGACTGGCGCCTGGACGACGGCGAGTGGCAGCGAGTCGCCGCCGACCAGCTCACCACGGACCTGATGGACATATCGTTCTGGTGCGAGGTGGCCTGGGTCAAGATGGCCGACGCGCAGCTCTCGGCCGGCGAGCACACGCTCTCGATCCGCCACCCCCTCACCTACGCGGAGAAGGAAGGCAAGAAGGAGCCGCAGCGGGTGCTCTCCGCGTCGGACGCGCTCTGCCTCTACAAGGGCAAGTTCCGCCCGAACAGCAAGTTCAAGCCCGACCAGGACTGGCAGGAGGACGCCGATCGGGAGGCCGCCGCGCAGACCTTCCAGGTCGAGGCGGCGCCCCTGCCGGAGCGCATCGCGGCGCCGCTGTCCGGCCTCTGGCAGATAGCCCGCGCCGACGAGCAGGTCGTCCAGGACCGGCTCGGGCCGATAAAGGAGACGCCGCCGGCGGAGGAGCTTTTCTGGAAGGCCGTCAACGTGCCCGCCGACCGGAACGTCGAGCGCCCGGAGATGATCTTCTGCCACCGCTACTTCTACCGCACGCGCGTGGAGGTCCCGGCGGGGCTTGAAGGCCGCTCATTCTTCCTGCACTTCCCCTCGACGAACATGGTGGCGACGGTCTTCGTCAACGGGCGGATGTGCGGCTGGAACAAGGCGCCGTTCGCGGCGTGGGACTGCGACGTGACGGGCGTCCTCCGGCCCGGGCAGGTCAACGAGGTCTGGGTCGGGATGAAGGACACGTACTACGGGCTGGCCGGCGACACGCGCCGGAGCTTCAACCTGCCCACCTCGGTGATGGACACCAACCAGGGCACCGCCCACCGCCTCGACATGCCGGTCTGGCACCACCGGCAGAACGGCATCCTGGAGCCGCCGGAACTCATCGTGACCGGGCCGGCCTACACGGCGGACGTCTTCGCGATGCCGTCGGTGAAGAAGAAGGAGCTGGCCCTCGAGGTCACCGTCAAGAACCCGGCGGACGCGCCGGTGAAGGCCGTCGTCGCGAACGAGGTCGAGCCGCTGGGCGGCGGGGCGGTCGAGAAGCGCTTCGAGTCCAGCGAAGTCACCATCCCGGCCCGGGGCGAGGCGGTCCTGAAGATCGCCGAGGCGTGGGAGAACCCGAAGCTCTGGTGGCCGGACTCGCCGCAGCAGTACAACGTCGTCACGCGGCTCACGGTGGGCGGCGCGGTGACGGACGTGCGGCGCACCAAGTTCGGCTTCCGCGAGTGGGAGTGGGAGGGGACGCGCTTCGTGCTCAACGGCGTTCCCTGGCAGGGGCGCGCCGACCTGACCCACCACGGCACACGGGACCCGGAGGCGGCGGTACGGACGTGGCGCGAGCACGGGCAGACGATGTTCCGCTTCTGGGCCACGCACTGGGGCGGCATGACGCAGCCGGAAGCGCTGGACTTCCTCGACGCCGCCGGCGTGCCCGTGCGACGCTCCGGCATCTTCGACGGCGAGATGGCCTCCTACGGGCTGGCCGAGACCGTCGAGCGCGACGGCGAGCGCGTCCGCGTCGCCCGCAAGGACCTGTTCGACAACTGGATCCACCAGATCAAGGCATGGGTCCGCGCCGAGCGCAACCACCCGAGCATCTTCATCTGGTCCATCGAGAACGAGATCACCTTCATCAACGCCATGAACCTGGGCAACGCCAACGTCGTCGAGCCCGAGATGACGCGCGCCGTCCGCGAGGTGATGGCCGTCGACCCGACGCGCCCGGCCATGGTGGACGGCGGGCGGGCGCTGCTGGACAAGTCGCTGCCGGTCAACGGCTGCCATTACAACGAGCCGGCCTGGCGCGACCTGCCCGACGAGTCGTACGGGATGGAGAAGTCCTTCAGCCGCCCGCACCGCGGCCGATGGCCGCTGCGCGAGGACGCGCCGGCCTTCTTCGGCGAGGCATATTACGCCGTCGGCAACAAGCCCTCGGCCTTCGCCATAGTCGGCGGAGAGCGGGCCTTCATCGGACGCAGCGAGGCCCGGCTCGGCGTTGACCTGGTCGCCCGCATGATGTCCGAGGGCTACCGCTGGATGGGCCTGGCCGCCTTCCACTTCTGGATGAGCGACGCCAACACCCTCGGCCAGTTCTACACCGCCTGGCAGCCGGTCTGCGTCCTGTCCCGACAGTGGAACTGGACCTTCGGCGGAGGCAGCAAGATCGCGCGCACCCTGAAGGTCTTCAACGACACGCGCTACCCCGACCCCATCACGATGGCCTGGGAGCTGAAGCTGGACGGGCGGACCGTCGCGAGCGACCGCCGCACTTTCCGCATCCCGCCGGGGCTGGACGAGCAGACGGAGATATCCTTCGACGTCCCCGCAGTGAAGGAGCGGACGGCGGGCGAGTTCATCCTCACCTGCGAGCGGGGCGGCGAGGAGGTCTTCCGAGACGTGAAGCCCGTCTGGGTCATCGACCCGGACGCCGCGCCGAAACCGAGGGCGGGAGCGGGCGAACTGTGCGTGCTGGACCCGCAGGGCGCCGTCAAGAATCGGCTCAACGCGCGGGGGATCCCCTTCGCCGAGATAGCCGGCCTGGCCGACGTCCCCGAGTCGGGCAAGGTGATCGTGGTGGGCAAGAACGCCCTTACGGGACGCCAGGCGACCGACCCCGGCTGGCAGAGGCTGGCCGCACAGGGGCGCCGCATCCTCGTGCTCGACCAGGACGCCCCGCTGCGCGACCAGGCCGTCCCGGCGGACCTGGAGCCGAGCGGCAGCACGGGGCGGATCGCCTTCTCCGAGAACCTGAATCACCCCGCCTTCGACGGCCTCGACCAGCCGGACTTCTTCACCTGGTCCGGCGACCACGTGGTCTATCGCAACGTCTATAAGAAGGCGTCCGGCGGCGCCAAGTCGCTGGCCCAGTGCGACGCCGAACTCGGTTACTCGGCCCTCAGCGAGTGCGCCGTGTCCCACGGCCTGATGCTGCTGAGCCAGTTCGCCATCGGCGACAAGCTCGGCTCCGACCCCGTCGCGCAACGCCTGTTCGACAACATGCTGAACTACTGCTTCTCGTATGAGCTCGTGCAGAAGCGGACGGCCTCCGTCATCCCCGAGGGCGACCCCCTCGACACGCTGCTCAGCGAGACGGGCCTGCGCTACGGCAGGGCCGCCGACGTGCTCGGCGCCATGGCCGACGCCCGGAACGAGATCGTCGTCGCCCAGGCCGATCCGGCCACGCTGAAGGCCCTTGCGGGCAACGCGGCCGCCGTGAAGACGTTCACCGACCGGGGCGGGTGGATGATGCTCTTCGGCCTGATGCCGGAGGGGCTGAAGGACTTCAACCGCGTCGTCGGCGTGGATCATCTGCTCCGCCCGTTCGAGATGGAGCGGGTCACCATGCCCGCCGTGCGGGACCCCCTCATGTCCGGCCTGACCACGCGGGACGTCGTCATGGAGTCCGGGCAGCGGATTTACTCCTGGCAGGCCGACCGGTTCATGGCGGGCGACGTGTTCACCTGCATCGTGGACTTCGACGACATCGCCCCGTTCTGCAAGTTCCCCGGGCCCGAGTACTGGAAGCAGGACGAGGCCCAGCCCGGCGGGGACCACTGGCCGCGCAACATGATCAACGGCTTCATCACGGCGGACAGCTGGCGGTACTGCTTCTCAATCCTGCTGTTCAACGAGGAGCCGGCGAAGTGGACCATTGAGCTGCCGCGCCGGGAAGAGGTCATCGGCTTCTCCATCGTGCCGAACGCCATCTACCATCAACTCCAGAAGGTGCGCCTGATCTTCGACGACGACCAGGCCGGGGCGGTCGAGCTGGCCGTCAACCCGGAGAGCACGCGCCAGGACTTCGAGTTCGACGGCAGGAAGGCAAGCCGCCTGACGATTGACCTGGCCGAGTGGGACCCGTCCGGCTCACAGGAGGTCGTCGGCGTGGACAACCTGTGGGTCAAGGTCAAGCGCCCCGTGGAGTTCTACGAGCGCGTCAAGCCGCTGCTGAACATCGGCGGCCTGGTCAAATACCCCATGGGCCGGGGCGGCATCGTGCTGAACCAACTCAGGATACTGGCGACCGAGAGCGTGCCCGTCAACGACGAGAAGAAGCGGACGATCATCTCCACGTTGCTGCGCAACCTGGGCGCTACGTTCACGGGCGGCGAAACGGAACTGGTGGCGGGGGTGGGACTCGACTACTTCCCCGTCCCGCTGGAGGACAAGTGCAACCGGTTCCTGACGCGCGGCGACGACCCCTGGTTCAAGAACACGCAGCCCAGGGACATGGGGCACTTCGCGCCCGGCGAGGCGAAGTACGCCGCCGTGACGTACCACGTTCGTGACTTCAAGACCTCCCCGCTGCCCTCCTGCATCGTGCTCAACGGGCGCGGGAACGCCTCCGTCACCGGACTGCCCGACGAGGTCAAGGGCATCCCCGTCGGCCGCAAGGCGGACGCCCTGTTCTTCCTGCACGCCTTCAACCAGTATGGGGAACCCGACCGGCGCAGGGAGCCCAACCCGGTCGTCTTCCAGTACACCGTGCACTACGCCGGCGGCGAGACGGCCGTGATACCCGTTTCGCTCGACCTGGACGTGGCGCACTGGGTCAGCCGGGACCCGACGAGCCTCAAGAACGGCGTCCTGGCCTGGGCGGCCCCGTTCCCGAACGACGATTCCGGCGACCAGGCCGCCGTGTACCAGCTGCAGTGGAACAACCCGCGGCCGGACGCCGCCGTCGAGTCCCTTGACGTGGGTTACGGCGAGGCGGGCAACAGGTACGGCCAGCCGGCCCTGCTGGCCGTGACCGCCGCCACGGCGACAGAGTAAAGTTTGGGTTGCTCTTTCAGAGCAAATCCATGCCTGCCGTCTGTTTCCCAGGGCAGCGGGCTCTCGCCCGCAGCCCGGGATCAGTCCGCCGTCGGGCGGACGCCGTCCCGGCCCCCCTCTCCCTGTCCCTCTCCCAGGGGGAGAGGGGAGCGGCCCGCCGCAAACGTCCATCCGGCTCCCCCTCCCTCCGGGAGGGGGTCGGGGGGAGGGTGAGGCGATCCGACGCGTTGCAATGCACGCCCGTTCGGCTAAAATGGCGGCCGCCGCACTGAGCCCGTCTGCGACTACGGGGGACCCGGACCGCCCATGCCACCTGCGCGCATACTCCTGAGCGTCGGCGACGATTCGGGCGACCTGCACGCCGCCAACCTGATGCGCGCCATGCAGGACCTGGAGCCGGGCCTCGAGTTCATCGGCTTCGGCATGGAAAGGATGGTCCGGGCCGGCCTGGAGCCGCTCGACGCGGCGCAGGACAGCGTCATGTGGTTTGGCAACCTGCTGCGCGTCGGCCGCTTCCGCCGGCGCCTTGCGATGTGCCGGGCCGCCTTCGCGCGTGGCGAGGTGGACCTGTTCGTGCCCGTGGACTTCGGCGGCTTCAACCTCTACGTCTGCCGCGCCGCGGCGCGCGCGGGCGTGCCCGTCTTCTACTACATCCCGCCGCAGGTCTGGGCGCACGGACTCTACAGGCTCAAGAAGCTGCGCAAGTGGACCGACCGCGTCGGGCTAATCTACCCCTTCGAGGCGGACCTTTACGCGACCCACGGCGTGGCGGCCGAATACGTCGGGCACCCGCTCTTCGACGCCATCGAGCGGGACCCGCCCTCCGAGGAGGTCGTCGCCGGGCTGAGGGAGCGCTTCGGCGGAGACCTGGTGGGCATCTTCCCCGGCAGCCGGCGCCACGAGGTCCGCGCGCACGTCCCGCTCATCGCGGAGTGCCGCCGCCGGGTGCAGCGGGAGGCGGAGGGCGCCCGCTTCGCGATGGTCTGCCCGCCCGGACTCCGCGCCGAGGTCGGGGAACTCGTCGGGGCAGCGGGCGCCGACGTCGCGGTGCTGGAGGACGTGCGGCCCGTCGAACTCGCCCGCGCCGCGCGCGTCTGCCTCACCAAGTCCGGCACGATCACGCTGGAGATCGCCAGCCAGCGCACCCCGATGGTCATCTTCTATCGCACCTCGCCGTTCTTCTACTTCCTGGCGAAGGGGCTGACGAGCACGCCGCACATCGGGCTGATCAACGTGCTGGCGGACCGCGAGATATGCCCGGAGAGGGCCATGCCCCGGCCCGACGCCGGCTGGCTGGCAACGCAGGTGCTGAGGCTCCTGCGCGACGGGGAGGCCCGCGAGGCGTGCCGCCGGGACATTGAGGAGGCGCTTGACGGCTTCGCCGAACCGGGCGCCTCGGAGCGCGCCGCCCGCAGTGCCCTGGCACTCATCCCCACGGCGTAAGCAAACGTCGAACGACGGCCTCAGCGCCGAGCACGCGGAGAACGCAGAGCCGGGATAGTCTCTTGCCAACAGCTCCGTTGCCGTTCTCCGCGTCCTCTGCGCGCTCCGCGCTTCCATCCGTGGGCACGCTACTTGCCCAGGGCGACCAGGCCGTTCTCGGCGTCCTGGACCTCGGGCGCTTCGGGGAACTTATCCAGCACGGTCCTGTAGTGCCCGACGGCCTCGTCGATGAGGCCGAGCTCGATGCACGCCTCGGCCGCCCGGACGTGGACGGCGGGCAGGAAGTTGGGATCGCGCCCGACGCGAACGTAAACGTCGGCCTCCTGCTTCGCCTCCCGGAAGTCGCCCTTGAGCAGCTCCGCCCGCACGCGCAGCAGGGCCGGCCGGCCCTCCAGACGCATCGTCGGGTAGTACCAGAGCAGCTCTTCCAGCCGCTTGAGCGCCTCCTCTCCCTCGCCGGCCAGCAGGTACGACTCGACCTCGTGGAACAGGGCGGACTCGACCACAAGCCCGGGCTTCTCCGGGACGTACTTCGGGTCCTCTTCGGCCTCTCGGTAGGCGGCCAGGGCCTCCTCCAGGTTGTCCTCATGCCGGTAGGTGTCCCCGATGCGGATGAGCGCCCGGCGCCTCCTGGCGGGGTCGGCCCTGGGGAAGTCGGCCCGGAGTTCCACGTATTCCCCGCGCGCCCTCTCGGGGTCGTCCAGCGCGTAGAAGTGCAGGTCGCACAGCGCGAACCGGGCGTCCAGGCGACGCGCCTGGTCGCTCTCCGGCACGCTGTCCCTGGCGAGCGAGAAGTACTCTTCGGCGAGGTCGTACCTGCGCTCCCGGTCCCGGTAGTAGCCGCCCAGGTACATCGCGAGTTCGTGGAGCTGGACGGCGCCCAGTTCGCCGCGCCGGCCGTCCAGCAGTTGCCCGGCGGCGGCGCCCACGTCATCCTTCTCCAGGTAACTGGCGAACTTCCAGGCGGACAGCAGGGACGACAGGGGCAGCCTGTCCAGCCGGTAGCCGCGGATGGCCTGGAAGAACTGGTCCATCTTGCCAAGCGTGAAGTTCTGATCGGTCCAGACCGGCTCGACGCTGACCTTCTTGGTGCTGACGTCCTTGCGGCCGGCCCGGGAGGTGACGGTCAGCTTGACGCCGTAGAGGCCCGGCTCCAGGAAGACGTGGGATGCCCTCGCCCCGCTGGCGACCTGCCCGTCGCCGAAATCCCACTCGTATCGCTGGATCAGGTCGCCGGTCGCCGTGCTGGTGGACTCGAACCGGACGCCGACCATCGCGGCGCCGCCGGCCTCGCAGTAGCGTTCTGCGCGACACGTGAAGTCCGCGCAGACGTGCTGGCCGTAGCGCTCGCACTCCCTGACCTCGGCTTTGCTCAGGGGCAGGAAGGCGCCCGGGGGGATTATCTCCCACCACTCCTTGCCGGGGGGAGTCCACGCCGCCGCCCAGCGTATCCCCCCTTGCGGCACGAAGGTCACGTAGCGGAACTTGTGCGTGCCTTTCCGGAGCTGGACGCTGCCCTGGTGCTGGCCCCGACGGTCGCTCCAGATGCTCAGACGCCCGATGGCGTCCGTCACAACCTGGTCGTCCACCAGGAGGAAGGACGAGCGCTCGCTCATCGTGGAGAACTTGTATGCGCCGTCCCTGGGGCAGTTGATGTAGCCGTGGTAGATGGCCACGTAGCCCGACTGGGGGCCGAAGGGATTGTAGCCGTCGAAGACCCTTTCCCAGTAGTCGGCGCCGCAGGCCGTCTGGGAGTCCTTGATGAGTTTCTGTGCGGCCGGCCAGTTCTCCGGGTTGGCGTTGGGGGGCATCGGGCGGGTCTCGTAAATCAAGCCCCTCGCCGGCAGGGACCGCTCGCCGGCGGAGGCCCCCGGATTGTCGTAATAGACGGCGTAGAACCCGTCCCGCGCGCCGATCTCAAACCCCAGCAGGTACCGGCCGTCCGGCGCGGCGTGAGCGACGTCGAAGGACACGGGGCGGCCGTCCGGGGCGACCACGCGGATGTCGCGCCCCCCGTGGTCGTCGGCCGGGGGCAGGTGGACCCAGGCCCGCCCGGCGGGGGCGTCGGGCCGGCCGTCGTCCGTATTGAACCGCAGCAGCATCCGGCAGCGCCACCTGGGGTCCCACCAGGCCGGCCGTTCCTGCCCGGAGGCAGCCGGGCCGAAGACCAGGCCCAGCAGCACGGCCGCGCAGGCCAGCGCTCCGAACCGCCGCCGCCCTGATAGGGTCAATCGCAACGGGCTCTCCACTGCGCTCAAGGATGCTCCGCTGAGAACTCTTGCCCGGCCGCCGGGAAGCGGCGGCGCGTCACGGGTCGAACACGGGGTACTCGTCGTCGGCGAGGGGCTTGTCCTTCGGCTTCGGCTTCTCGGGTTTCTCCTTCTCCGGCTCCGGCGGCGGGTCCTCCATGCCGACGATGTCCAGGCGCACGTTGTCGAAGTAGTAGTTCCCCTGCTGCCAGTAGGCGTAAATCTGCACCTGGAGCCAGTCGGTCTTCAGCGGCTTGTCGCCCAGCGTGCTCTGCGACTGCGCGGGGTGGAACACGCGCGCGTAGCGCCGCCACTGCTCGTCGCACGGGTCCAGGATCATCGGGGCGCGGTACGCGTTCCGGCGCACCGTCTGCACGCCGTCCTCGGTCACCATCTTCTGGTCGAAGAAGCCCTTGATGAACACGCGGGGCGTGCCCGTTGTATCCTCGTCGTTGCGCGCGTCGATGCTGAAGCGGTAGATCGCGCCCGGCTTGACCTGCACGTAGGCGCTGCGGTAGTGGACGCCGTGCAGGCCGGCCACCGTGTCGTAATAGGGCGGCCGGGTGGGGATGCGTTCCGGCGCGGGCGGTATCGGGTTCTCCGGCAGGGACTGCGGGTTGCCCTTGCCCTTGACGGTGGCCGCCTCGACGGCGGCGCGGACCTCGTCCTCGCGCTGTTTCCACTGCGCGTCCAGCACGTCCGTGTAGATGCGGATACACCTCCGGCCGTTGCTGCCGCCGGGGACCCAGAAGGTGGTCAGGCCGTCGGTGGCCTGCCAGCCGAAGGGCCAGTAGCGCCCCGACTCGAAGCTGGCGTTGGCGAGCAGGTTGCCCGACAGGGCCTCCTGCTGCATGACGTTAAAGGATTCCTCGTTGTCGTAGGGGACGCCGTCCGGGGCGAGCAGTTGCGCCTCCTGTTCGGCGAGTTCCTGCTCCGGCGCGTGCCCGGCGCCTAGGCAGAGCGCGGCGACGAGCAGCCCGAGCGCCGCAAGGCCCTGGCGGAGACGTGCCAGCCCTTCATCCCCGCCGCACGGCGGGGAAGCTCCATACTTCCCTTCGTGCGCTTCGTGCCCTTCGCGGTTCCTGCCGTTGGCGTTCGACGTTGCCGTTCTTTCGTCCTTGGTCCTTGATACTTCTGCCTTCATGCTTCTGCCTTCTTACTTCCGTTCCGTTCCCGCCTCGGAGAGGGCGCGGAAGTAGTTGCTCACCATCTCGCGATACTGGTCCGGGACGGCCTCGTCCTGGCCGGCGGCGATCTCGTCCCTGAGGCGCTTGGGCAGCAGGGCGCTGCGGTCCCGCCCGACCTGCTTCTGCTTGTCTGTCAGTTCCTTGACCTCGCGCAGGTTGGACAGGACGACCCGCTGGTAGGTGCCGAACGTGCTGACCTCTCCCTGCTCCAGGCCGACCGCCGTCGCCTCCATCAGTTCGATGGTCTCCGGCAGGCGGCCCTGCGGGTATCGGTACTTCTTCAGGCCGAAGTCGAGCCGCTTGGCCGAGTCTATCAGCTCGCGCTGCTGGACGGCCATGCGCTGGAGCTTCTGGTGCAGCGGCGGGGGCACGGGTCCCTGGAATCCCTCGGCTCCCTGGCCGCTGACCTTGCCGCCGCCGGTCGAGCCGGTGGGCGCCTCGGCGCTGGTGTCGTCCACCCATCCCGACTCGAACGGATCGGCAGTCAGGCGGCTCGGCGTCTGCCGTCCGCCCTTGCCGGTGGCGGACTCCTCGACGAACTGGCCGCTGGACTTCCCCGTGCGGCCCTCGCCCGACCGCCCGCCGATCTCCTGCGTGTTGGGCAGGCGGTTGCCCGTGACGCCCTTGGCGGACATGTTGCTTATCGGGCCGTCCATCGTGTCCCAACCGGCCCCGATGTCCAGGCTGTCCGACCAGCCGCTGGTCACGTCGTCGAACTCCTCCAGCATGTCCTCCTCTTCCTCGACCAGGTCGCCGATCAGGTCCTGGAGTTCGTCGGGCAGCTCGACCAGCGGCAGTTCGTAATCCTCCAGCGGGTCCTCCATGGACCAGAGCTGGTTGTCCTTGGTCTCCATCAGCCACTTTTCGAGGTTGGTCTCTATGCTCTCGGCCAGTTCGAGCCCGGCCTGCTCGTGCGGGACGGCCAGCTCGATCACCTTGCGCTCGGCCTCCTCGACGGCCTGCTGCACCTCGCTGAAGACCTCCAGGAACTCCTTGGCCTGCGTCGCCAGCGAGTGGTCCTGCGGCGGCAGTTTGCTCAGGTCGGTGTAGGCCTCCTGGAAGAACTCCGTCCATTTCTTCTCGGTGTCGATTATCTCCTGGAGCTTCTTTTCGTCCTCGTCCGTGAAATCGTCCACCAGCTTCTCGGCCAGTTGATTGGACAGCTCGATGACCCGTTTCTGGTCGGTCTGGAAGTCTTCGATGGCCCGCAGGAGCCTCTCGGCCATCGCCTCGCCGTCGGTCAGGTCCTCCAGCGATTCGACCACGATCTCGTCTTTGCCCTCTTGCTGGAGCAGGTTCGCCAGGACGGCGGCCGGGTCCTCCAGGAGACCCTCCAGGAAAGCGACGACTTCGGCCTCCTTCTCGGCAGCGGCCCCGGCGCCGGGCTCTACCCCGGCCGTTTGGGCGACCTCGCGCAGGTCCTTCAGCAGGTCGATGGCCTCGCTCATCGGCCCGGCGGCGATCCTGCCGAGCGCCTCGGTCATGTTGGAGTCCTCCGCACCAACATAGGTGACCACGGCCTGGCTGGCGCGCCCGTAGATATCCTCCTCCGTGGCGACCAGGGCGTCGGCCCGGCCGCGGAAGCGGGTCGCATCCTCCTCGACGCGGCCCGTGGACCCCAGGGAGCGCGTGGCGTCCAGGTTGGCCTTCTGGAGCTTGATCAGCTCGCCGATAAGGTCCCGCAGGGCCTTGCGGGCCTCGGCATCCGCGCCGTCCACCGCCCCGCCCGCCGTGACGCGGACGTGGTAGATGCGGCTGCGACCGGCGTCGTCCCCGTCGCGCCGCAGCCCGTCGTTGGCCTGCATGTAGTAGGCCAGGACGCCGCCGACGGGCACGCCCAACTGCTCGACGTCCAGGATGCTGCCCTCGCGGGCGACGCACGTGCCGGCGTCGTACTGCCAGGAGGCCGTCTTCTCCCACTCGGCGCCGGCTGCGCTCTGCACGAGCAGGTGCAGGTCCCGCAGGGAGAAATCGTCCTCGGCGGAGGCCAGCAGCGTCACCTTGCCCGTCGGCCCGACGGCCACGTCCCGGCCGGGCTTGACGAAGTGCACCCGCGGCGCCGAATCCGGCACGGCCTCGATGTGCCGCACCTGCGGTATGTTGGATATGCCCGCCGCGTCAATGACGCGGACCGTGTAGCGGCCGCTCCGCTGGAGGGCCAGCTCGCCGCGCATCTCCGTTCCGCTGACGGGGGAGAGCCGAAGCGTCTCGGTCAGGGCGTCCTCCCCTTCGCCGAGCGGCTCGACCTCCATGCTGCCCTGCCGGACGGGGCGGTCGGCCGTGAGCTGCAGCCGCACCAGCGTGTCCACCGGCCCGCGGATGTCGCCGCCCGTGCCCGTCTCGGTCTTTTCGGGCAGGCCGGTGTACTCCGGGTAAACGTAGGTGATGCTCAACGACTCGATGGCGGGCCGGCTCTGGACCGTAACCGTGTACCAGGGGGTGGCCGCGTCGCCGCCCCTGACACGGTAGTCGAAGTCCTTCTGGACGTTGGCGAAGACGTACGTGAACCCGCTGCCCTCGAACGCCATGGTGTCCGCCTCGCGCTTCGCCTCGGCGTTCTTCATGTCGATGTGCGCCAGCTCCGGCAGGACCCCGCGCACCGTGGCTTCGACCGTGAGCGAGTCGCCCTGCAGGACCCTGGTGTGGCCGGGCGTCACCGAGAAACGCGTGTCCGTGATGGGCGGAATCTCCCGGCGCGGACAGACGAACCGCATGAAGGCATTGCCGAAGTAGTTGGAAAACACGAGCCCGTAGAGCATTCCCGCGCCCACCAGGCAGAGCACCCAGAAGGCCGGCCGCCAGAGCTCCCGGACCTCCGGCGGACGCGGCAGTTCGCGCGTGCTCACCCACTGCGCGGCGTCCCGAAGCTGCGAGACGATCATCTGCCGCGCCAGCGCGTCGCGGATCCGCTCGTGATAGAGCAGCACGGCGTTGATGACACGGTTGTTGAGCTGGGGCAGTCCGCGCTCGAGGTGGGCGGCGACCATCTCGTCGGTCAGCGGCCGGAGCAGCGGGTAGAAGACCAGCCGGCCGAGCATGAAGACCAGCAGCAGCACCAGCGCCACGCCGTAAATCAGCCGCGCCGTCGCGGGCAGGTGGATCAGGTTGTCCAGGAGGAAGCCCGCGACGGTCGCCCCGCCGCAGACCAGAATGGTTCTCAAGACGCCGTCGAATGCCTCGGCGGCCCGCCAGACGGCCCGGCCGTGGTCTATGGCGCGGTTCACGCGCCCCATGGCCCGTTCGCGCTGTTGGACTTCACTGGCCATTTTCCTGCTCACCCTCTCTGGCGGGCGGAGGTATCGGCGGCTCCTCGCTGCGCAGAAGCTGGATACGCAGGTCGCGGCTGTCGGCCTCGGCGGAGATGCTGTGCCCGCCCAGGGCCGGCACGACGACCACGTCCAGCGGCTCCAGGCCGACGTCGCCGCTGGGCACGCGCCACAGGTACATGCGCTTCTCGATCTGCCACTCGGCCTTGGGCTTGTGCATGGCCCAGACGTCGTAGCGGTGCAGCCGCTCCAGGCCGCCCAGGGTCGTGCCGCCGCGCCGCTCCTTCCAGATCAGCACGAAGGCGCGCTCGCGGTTGCCCGCGCCGTAGAGGATCTTCTGGCTGTGGAAGAAGTCGCGCAGCTTGTCCACCCAGGGCTGGATGTCGGCGACGGCCTCGCTGTCCAGCCGCCCGGCCCCCTCGTCGCGCTCGCGGCTGAAGCCGGCGTAGATGGCCTTGTTCGTGACGACCACGATGTCATACGTGCCCTCCGTGCAGTCGCCGACGCGGAACGTGCCGGCGTTCGCGTTGAACCTGGCCTCGACCGAGAACAGCTTGTCCCGGTTGATGGCGAGGACCTTCTGGAGCTGCTCGCCGAACGGCAGTTCGAGCGCCCCCTCGATGGTGCCCCGGGCGCCCGCCCCTTCATCGGAGAAGACGACCGACCGGACGTAGGTCAGGTCGGTCAGGTCCTCGTCCACGTCGCCCTCCTGCTTCTGGCGCAGGATGAAGCGATGCCGCTCCTCGTTGGCCTCCACGTAGAGGGTCTTGGCGATCATGTGGCCGGACAGCCGGCGGCCGTCGTGGAAGGTGACGTTCGTCAGGTAGTGCCGCACCGGGAAGTGCTCGCCCGTGTATATCTTGTCGTCCAGGCCGCTTTCCTTGAAGATCCACTTGCGCTCCATGCTCTGCGTCTCGATGACGTTCTCGATGGCCTGCATCTCGGCCAGGCGCACGGAGAAGCGGCGGCCCTGCGCCTCGACGTGGATGAGGATGCTGTCGCCGGGAACGGCGACGCGCCCGACCAGCGCGCTGCCGTCGCTCAGGTGCACCGTCGCGGGCAGCCATTCAATGGCCGCCGCCGGCGCCGACGCGAGCAGCACCGCCAGAACGAACCAGGGCTTGATCCTTCCCATCCTCATGCACTCTATTCTATCACCCTGCGGCCCCTGGCCCAAGCCTTTGCTCAGTTCAGGCCGCGACGCTTCCTGAGCACCCATTCGGCCGCGACGCACGCCAGGAAGGCGCCGAAGAACCACGGGACGTTCCACAGGCTGGCCTCCTCGTGATGGAGCACCAAGCGGCGCCGCTCCTCCAGCTCATCCGGTATGCGCGCGGCCGTCGCGAGCGTGTGATAGACGCCGCCCGTCTGCGCCGCCAGGCCCTGGAGCGTGCTCTCGGCCACGTCCACGCGGTCGAACTCGCTGGCCGCCCGGCCCACGACGAACTCGAACGTGTCCGCGCCCAGCTCGTCCTCCCCCAGGCGCGCCCGCGCCGTGGCCTGGTAGAGCCCGCTGGCTGGCGGGCGCCAGAGCAACTGGTACTGCCCGCCGCTCAGGGGCACGGGCGCAAGGGTTACGGTCGTCTCCTTCTCGATCGTCTCGGCGCCGTCCGCGCCCTTGCGCTGCACGGGGATCGGGTAGCGGACGTGGACGTCCACGGCGGCCCCGTCCTCCGGCTGCTTGTCGCGGTTCCTGACCCTGGCCTTCAGCGTCACCGGCTCGCCGGGCTCGTATTCGATGCGCGCCGCCGAAGCGCTGACCAACTGGTCGGGGGCCATGTCGTCCACTTCCCTGTCGGCCAGCCAGCGGATGGCCTGGCCCCAGAAGCGGTAGTAGGGCGAGTCCATGCCCTGTGCCTCGACCTGGAACTTCCACTTCCAGGTGGTGTCTGCGGTCAGGGCCACGACGCGGCCGGAGCCGTAGGCCTGCGCCGCCACGACGGGCATGGGCTCGCCGCCCGCCTGCTCGGTGGGATGGACGGCCAGCACGTGGGCGGCCGGCTTGTGCCCCGTGACGCGGTTCGCCCCTTCCAGGCTGACGCGCCCGCCGCCCTCCTGGAAGAACTGCTGGCAGCCCTCGAAGACGGGATGGAGCCTGCCTTCGGCAGTCAGCGCCGGCGCGAAGGCCGCCTCCGCGTGCCCGTCGCTCTCGCCGCTCATCGTCACGGGGAGCACGTCGGCCACGGCGCTGTCGGCGTACCCGCCGGCGCCGAAGGCGCTGTAACCGCCCAGCGCGAACAGGCCGCCGCCCGCGTACACGAAGTCCTTCAACTGCTCGAGTTGGAGGCCGGTGAACTCCTCCCGGCCGATGTCGCCCAGCAGGACGACGTCGAACAGCCCGTAGTCCTCCAGCTGGGCGGGCAGTCCCCGGCTCAGGTCCGCCCCGGCCTGCACGCCCTGCACGAGGAACCGCTCCCCGCTGAGCTTGATGACCGAGGTCACCTCCAGGTTCGGGTCGCTCTCCAGCACGCGCCGCAGGAAGCGGTATTCGCTGCGCACGACGCCCTCGACGATGAGCACGCGGATGCGCGGGTCGGTCACCCGGACGGTGAAGCTGCGCGTGTTGTTCTGCGTGACCGTCTCGTCCCGCAGCGTGGATATCGAGACCTCGAGCTTGTGAATGCCGACCTGCCTGGGGACGAACTCGAGTTCCCTCTGGAGCATCTCGTCCTCGGCGGCGAGCCGGAGCGGCTCCTCGGCGAGCAGCTCGTCGTCCTCCTTGAGTCGCAGCGTGACCGCCCGGTCGGCGTCGGCGAGGTCCTGCAGGCCGATGTGCGCGATCTCGACCTTCACCTTGGCCTTGTTGTTCACGATCAGGCGCGGGCTGCGGGGCGCGCTGACGATCCCCACGTCGTGGAACAGGCCGCGCCGGGCCAGCCGCCCGCCCAGGGCCACCGGGAAGACGGGCACGCCGAGCGTGCGCGCCACGGCCTCGGGCTCCTCGCCCAGGTTGGAGACACCGTCGGTCAGCACGACCAGGGCGGAGGCGTTCTCCCGGCCGACTTCCTGCACGACGGTCTTGAGGGCCTCGCCCAGGGCCGTCGCCTTGTCCTGCGGCTCCAGCTCGCCCGCCCGTTCCTGGCCGCGCAGCTCGGCGGTCAGCGCGCCGAAAGAGAACAGGCGCACGCCCTGCGTGCGGGCGATGCGGTGGACCAGCCCGGCCGGCTCCCCGAGGACCACCATCCGTGCGGCCTCCAGGCGCGAGCGGTCCCCCGCCGCGTCCCGTATGCTCATGCTCTCCGACACGTCGAGCAGCACGGCGACCACCGCCTGCGAGGCCTCCACCCGCGTGAACCGCAGCACGGGCTGGAGCAGGAAGACGGCGATGACAATGATCGCCAGTGTCCTGAGGCTTGAGACCAGGGAGAAGGTGAACCGGGGCAACGCCCCCTTCTTGCCCAGATAGAACAGGTAGGCCACCACCACGCCGGCGGCCGCGCCGCCCATCACCAGCAGCGCCGGCCAGGCGCCCGTGAATGCCAGCTCCCAGTTCTTCACGTCAGCAGGTCCCTCAATGTCTCAACCAGACGTTCCCGACGAAGCTCTCGGCGACGGCCACGACGATCGCCAGGGCGAACAGGTAATCCCACAGGGGCAGGCCCTCGCGCTCGCGCCGGACCACCAGGGCGAGTTCGTCCGGGTCGCGGACGACCTTGGCGAACCGCGCGCCGAGCATCTGAGCGACTTCCTGCGGGGCCAGGCAGTCGAGCTGGCTCTCGCGCGGGTCGACGTTCACGGCGAACAGGCGCGCCTGCTCGGCGCCGTCCACGCTGTAGAGCGCCCTGTAGACCCCCGGCTGACCGGTGCCGGAGAACTCCACGCGGCCGCCCCCCTCGGCCGGCGCCGCCTCCAGGACGGCGAGCGGCTCGTCAAGCTCGGTCTGGCCCGGCCCGTAGAAGGCCACTTCGAGCGCCCCCCCCGTCTCGGGCAGGTCCAGCGCGCACGGCATGCCCACGGTGACGCTCTCCCCGCGCTGCGTCGGGCGGCCGGCGTAGTACACCATCTGGTGCAGCAGCGGCAGGAAGAACGGCCTCGCCGGCAGGTTGTTCCAGTCCATGTCGGCGCTGCTCGTCCAGAGCAGGACGATGCCGGCCCCCACCTTCCTCTCCAGCAGGAGCGGCCCGCTCTCCAGCTCGGCCAGGACGCCGGTGCCCTCGGCGGGCGAGACGCCGAAGAACCGCTCCACGCGCGTCCTCTCCACGTTCACGTAATCGGCGAGGGCATGGAAGACGGGATGGGTCCCGTCGTAGCGACGGACGCGGACGCCCTCGGCGGACTCGACGACGTCGCCCAGCGTGCCGGGCAGCAGGTCGCCGCCGAGCATCGGGTTGTATGAGGCGGCGTCCACGCGATCGCCCAGGAACAGGATCAGGCCCCCGCCGTCCGTCACGTACCGCCGGAGCCGCTCCACCCAGAGGTCGGACACCCGCGGCACGTTGGCCAGAAGGACGCACGCGTAGTCCTGCAGCCTCTGGTTCAGGAACTCGGCCGGCGTGACCGTCCGCGTCTCGATGGGGGAGAGGACCCGCCCGCCGACGGAGGGCGCGCTCAGCGCGAGGTCCACGTAGAGCGTCTCGTCCAGGTACGGCGCCCCCGAGGCGTCCCCGTTGACCAGCAGCGCCAGCAACCTGTCGTGCACGGTGACCGTGGCGTAGCGCGCGTTATCCGCGTCCAGCTCGTCGGGCGCCAGGCGGACCTCCATCGCCGTCTCGCCGGTGCGGCCGAAGATCGGTCGGAGGGAGGTCGTCAACATGCCGCCGGCGGCGATTCCGACGTTCTGCTCGGCCACCTTCTCGCCGTCCAGGAAGAGGGACAGTTCCCTCTCGACGTTCTTCGCCCCGGTGTTGCTCAGCGTGCAGAACACCTCGGAGGCGGCGCCGGCGACCTGGACCTTCAGGCCGAACTCGGCGCTGTCCAGGGAGACGTTTTCGCCCACCTCGCCGCCCACGTCCACCAGGAAGACCGGCATGTCCTCGGCCAGTTCCGCTTGCAGTTCCTCGACGGCGGCGGTCCAGGAGACGCGCTGGAAGTCGCTGATGACATAGATTTCCTTGCGCGCCTGGGTTGCCTGGGCCAGGGACTGCACCGCGCGGCGGATGGCGCCGGCGGCCTCGGCCGTGCCGTAGCCGCACTGGACCGAATCGATCTGGCTGCGCAGCCCGGCCAGGGCGGTGCTGAGTTCGGCCGGCGCATCGGCGGGGCCGTCAAGGAGCACGATGCTGACGGCGTCGCCGTGCGTGAGTCCGTCGAGTATCTGGCCGGCCGCCTTGAGGGCGCGGTCGAATCGCCGCGTCCCCTCCCTGACGGCGCGCATCGAGTAGGTGTTGTCCAGGACAATGGCGGCGGCCGTCCGGACGCCTGCGCCCTGGAACGTGGCGGACCGTATCATCGGCCGGTAGAGCGCCCCGATGAGCGCCGCCAGCAGCGCCAGCCGCAGGGCCAGCAGCAGCAGCTCCTTGAGCCTCTGGCGCCGCGCCACCCTCTGGTCCACCATCCGCACGAACCTGAGCGTGCTGAACGGGATGCGCCTCGCCTTGCGGCGATGGACCAGGTGGATGAGGACCGGAACGGCCAGCGAGGCCCAGAGAAGGTGAATCATGTCTCCGCTTTCCGTTTCGGGCGGCCGGCTACTTGAACTTCTCCCGCTGGTTCAGGTAGGCGGCCAGCATGAGCTCGAACGGCGCATCCGTGGTCACAAGCTGGTAGTCCACGCGCGACGCGGCGCAGTCGCTCTGGTACCGGCGCACGAACTGCTGGAACTTCTCCCTGTAATCCCGGCGGATCACGTCCGCCCGAACCTGCATCTTGCGCCCCGTCTCCAGGTCCAGCAGCTCCACCAGCCCGTCGTACGGCAGGTCCGTCTCGGCGGGGTCAAACGTGTTGAAGACGATGACCTCGTTGCGGTCGTGACGGAAGTGATTGAGCGCGTTCATCACGCCGTCCTGGTCGTCGATAAGGTCGCTGATCAGGATGACGAGCCCGCGGCGCGTGCTGGTCTCGGCGATCGCGTGCAGCGAAGCCGCGATGCCCGTCTCGCCCTCGGGGCTGGCCTTTTCCAGTTGCTCCAGCAGGAACTTCATGTGCGCGGGGCTGTTCCGGGCGGGGATCCGCTGCCGAACGTCCTGGCCGAAGATCACCAGTCCGACCTGGTCCCTCTGCTGGATCATCAGGTAGGTGAGCGTGGCGGCGAGGTAGCAGCCGTACTCGAACTTGCTCAGGCCGTCGGAGCCGAACGCCATCGACCCGCTGGCGTCCAGCAGGAGAGTGCACGTCAGGTTGGTCTCTTCCTCGTACTGGCGCACGTACCGCTTGTCAGAGCGGGCGAAGACGCGCCAGTCGAAGTGCTTCAGGTCATCCCCGGGCAGGTACTCGCGGTACTCGGCGAACTCGGAGCTGAATCCCTTGAAAGGGCTGCGGTGCAGGCCGCTGATGTACCCCTCCACCACCGTGCGCGCCAGCAGTTGGAGGTTCTTTATCCGGGCGAGTTTCTGGGGATCGTAGTACTTGCTCTTGAATCTGCCGCGCATCGGAAGACCAACAACGAGAGGCTAAACCACGAAGGGCACGAAGGACACGAAGTAAGGATCAATGAAAGAATGAACCACGATGGCTTTCCTGCCGTTGTTCGTAGTTCTCACCCCCTTCGCGGACACGACCGGCACGAACGAAGACTTGTCCGTAGTGCCTCTCCCGCTGTTCTTCGTGTTCTTCGTGCCCTTCGTGGTTCATCAGTGCTTTGACGTTATGGCGCTACGGCTCGTCTCCGGGCTGAGTCTCGGCGCCCGTGGAGTGACGGACCGCCTGTCTTTCCCGGCGCGCCCTGGCCGCGTAGGCCCTCTCGTCGGGTTCCCTGACCGTCTCCAGGAGGTGATCGATGACGTCCTCGACCGAGATGCCCTCGCTGTCGGCGCTGAAGTTGGTGAAGATCCGGTGACGCAGCACGGGGTGGGCCACGGCCCGCACGTCGGAGCAGGAGACGTTGAACCGGCCGTCGATCAGCGCCGTGGCCTTGGCGCCCAGCACGAGGTATTGCCCGGCCCTCGGGCCCGCCCCCCACTCGACGTACTGCTTCACGAAAGGCGGCGCCTCATCGCAGTCCGGGCGGGTGGCCCGGACGACGTTGGCCACGTATTCCAGCAGGTGATCGCTGACGGGCATCCGGCGGACGATCTTCTGCACCTGCCTTATCTGCCGCCCGTCCATGACGACGCTGGCTTCGGGCATCTCCTCCACGGTGGTCGTCTTGAAGATCCTTATCTCTTCATCCCGCTTGGGATAGCCGATCAGGACGTTCAGCATGAAGCGGTCGAGCTGGGCCTCCGGCAGCGGATACGTGCCCTCCTGCTCGATGGGGTTCTGGGTGGCCAGCACGAAGAACGGCTGCTCTATGTGGTGCGTCTCCCCGCCCACGGTGACGCTGTATTCCTGCATCGCCTCCAGCAGGGCGGCCTGCGTCTTAGGAGGGGTGCGGTTGATCTCGTCGGCCAGCAGGATGTTCGTGAAGATGGGGCCGGGGACGAATCGGAACCGCCGCTGCTGCGAGTCGGGATCAATGTCCAGGATCTCGGTCCCCGTTATGTCGCTGGGCATCAGGTCCGGCGTGAACTGGATGCGCTTGAAATTCAGGTTCAGGCACGCGGCCAGCGTCCGCACGATGAGCGTCTTGGCAAGGCCCGGCACGCCGATGACCAGGCTGTGCCCGTGACAGAAAAGGGTCACCAGGATCTGTTCGAGCACCTCCTCCTGGCCGATGATGACCTTCTGGACCCCCTCCAGGAGCGTCTTTCGGACCGACCCCAGGCGCGCGATAATCCTGGCGTCCGCGTCCTCGGCAGTCCCCTCGCGGGCGGTTCTCCGGCTGTCGGTGCTCAAGTCCCCTCGACCTCCCAGTGAGTGCCGGCCACGACGCGGCAGAACCGGCCGACTGAGAAGCGGGCAACGCGCTTCTCTCAGTGCGTCATGGCATAGAGCACGGCGTTGACGCCCAGCCTGAGGGCGTCGCGGTGAGCAACGTCTCTGCCGAACGGATGGTCGAATCCTCGCCAGCCCCCGCCCAGGCCGTACGGGCAGTACACGACGGCCGTCGGCCCGCCCAGTTCGATCCCCTCCAGGGGCAGGGACGGCGGTTCCTCCTCCAGCGAGGCCACGTAGTCCGTGTAGCCGACCTCCGTCACGCGGTGGAAGATGTTGTAGGCCGGGTGCTCCGCCGGCAGCCTCTCCAGCCGGTGGTCGGGCAGCACGCGCGCGATCTCCCGCCGGAAGGCCGCGTCGAACTCGCGGATCCCGCAGCTCGGCCCGGCCAGCAGGAAGCCCCCGCTGTTCAGGTATCGCCGCAGCGCCTGGATTTCGCCCTCGGTCAGCGTGAAGTCATAGCGCCCCGTCACGTAAAGGAAGGGGTACTCCTGCAACTCCTCCGAGACCAGGTCCACGGTGCGCCTCTGGAACTTCACCTCCGCGCTGGTGCTCACGGCAACGGCCTTCAGCAGGTTGGCGATGGCGTTCGGCTGAACGTCCCAGTTGTCGGAGACCTTGGCCTGGGCGAACACGAAGTCGCCCCGTGCGCGCTCCTGCTCCTCGTAATAGACCTTGGCGCTGCTCTGGAACTCGGCCAGCCCGTGCACTGCCAGGGCATAGACGATCAGGTTGACTCCCAGCCGCCGGGCATCCTCCGGCTTCACGCTGTAGGCGCCGTTGCGGACGTGACCGTCCCAGCCGCAGCTCAGGTCGTAACGCGACAGGAAAACGGCCGTCCGTTCCCCCATCTCCAGGCCCACGAACACCGGCCGCCCCTTGTCGCCCTCCAGCTCCGGGATCTCCCGGGTGTAGCCGACTTCGCTCGTGTCGTAGAAGCAATGGAAAACCGGATGGTCGGTCGAGAGCATGCGCCACTGCCGCCCGGGCAGAACGCGGGAGAACTCCCGCATGAAAGTCTTGAAGAAATCCGGGTCCCCGAAGCACGTATCCCCCCAGACCGTGCCGCCCCTCTGGAGGAACTCCCTGAGCCGCGCCACCTCGGCATCCGAAAGGGTGAAGTCGTCGCTGCCCGTGTAATAGAAGACGGGGTACTGTGCCGGGTCGGGCTCGAAGGCGTTCAGCGGGCCCTGCTTGTCCGTGTAGCGGAGGCCCAGCGTGCTGTTAGCGACCTTCAGCAGCATCTTGATGTCGCCAGGGTCCTTGTTCCAGTCGTGGTACCGGACGGTCTGGCCG
Organism: uncultured candidatus Brocadiaceae bacterium; assembly: GCA_964592385.1. Taxonomy (GTDB): domain Bacteria; phylum Planctomycetota; class Brocadiia; order SM23-32; family SM23-32; genus CAZQEQ01. The sequence continues at coordinate 50,642 of CAZQEQ010000004.1, forward strand.
CCGCGCTCGACCTCCTTGATGTCGCCGAACTGGATCTTGGCCACCAGGGGGGGCGGAGCGGGGGGGCGTTTCTTCTCGGTCCGCCTCAGCGGGGTCGCCGGCAGCGGCAGGGGCGGGAAGCTCTCCCCGGCGGTCCGACGCTGGGGATTGGCCGGCGGGGCGGACCCGCACGGACCCTTCGGCACGTTGAAATCCTCCGCGCTCACGACGTGAGCGGCCACCAGCAGCAGGACCGCCAGCAACCTCTTCATCTTCCCTACCTCCGCACAAGGGCGGCTCGGGGCCAACCTTGTCACAAGACTGACCATACATATAATATCCCCGGCGAGGTCCATAAACAAGTATGGTCTTCGCCGGGCGCCCCCCTGCCAGGGGGGCCGACCACACGGTCCGGTTACATAAACGGCCCATCCGGCGCGTTACTGCGCTGGCGCTGCCGGAGAAGAGGTCCGGCAGTGCATCTCTCTCTCGGAGCAGCCTAAAAGGTGAACGTAGCGACCGTCCGAAAACTGAAGGCCCTCCTGGCCCTGGCCGCCCTGGCGGCGGCGGCCGTGCTGGTTATCAATGTTGTGGGCTGCGCCGCCGTCCACAGGGGAGGGACATCCGTCCCCCGCGACCCGGACACGGGGATCATGCAGGGCGGCGGCCCCGTCCGCATCGAGGGGGGCCGGCCGCGCGCGTGCCTGCTGCTGCACGGGTGGCTTACCACGCCGGCGGACTTCGGCGAGCTGCCGCAGCGGCTGGACGAGGCGGGGTGGGACGTTCACGCGCCGCTGCAGGTCGGCCACGGGACCCGGCCGGCCGACCTGGTGGGCGTCGGCGCCGACGGGCTGCTCGACGGCGCGCGCGGGCACTACCTGGACCTGCTCGCCCGCTACGACGAGGTGGCGCTCGTGGGCTTCAGCATGGGGGGCACCATGGCGACCGTCCTGGCGGCGGAACGGCCGCCCGCCAGGCTGGTGCTGGTCAACCCGTTCTGCGCCGTCCGGTACCGGTGGTACTACGTCCTGCCGCCCCGCTGGTGGTGGCCCGTCCTGTCGCCCGTCCTGCGCCACGTCTGGCGCGGCAGGGGCGTGCACGTGAACCGCGCGGAGGATCGCGCCCGCATCCCCACCTACACGGCCTTCCCCGCCTCGATTGCCGACGCCCTGTTCGAGCTGCGGCGGCGCATGAGGCGGGAGGCAGACCTCGACGCGCTCACGATGCCGGCGCTTCTGGTCTGCTCGACCGGCGACGACGTCTGCGCCGTCTCGGCAGCGGACGGACTCTTCGAGGCCATGCCCTCGGCCGACAAGGAAAAGGTCGTCTTCAGCCGCTCGAACCACCACCTCCTGCACGACCACGACGCCGACGCGGCCGTCGAGGCGGTCGTGCGATTCCTCGGGCAGGAGTGAGCGCGGCGCCCGGTTTGACAGCATCGTTTCCGGCTGAATATAATCGCGTGTAACGGGCCCGGGGGCATGGACCGGTTGGGTCCGACGGGCAATATCACAGCACTTCTCGTTTGCAGGGAGCGGTATCGCCATGTGCGAAGGACAAGAGCCGTTGCAGTGCGAGGGGGACCTTTTCTGCGGCGTCAACAGCGCGAAAGATCCGGCCGACATGACGGACCTGGAGAAGAAGCACGTCCCGGTCATCACGGCGCCGGACTCAGTCCAGAAAGACGAGTGTTTCGACGTGACCGTCGAGGTGGGCAAGCACCTGGCGCACCCGAACGAGCGCGAGCACTACATCCATTTCGTGGAACTGTACGCGGACCACACCTTCCTGGGGCGGGCGGATTTCACCCCCGTGAAGACCTGCCCCGTCGCCAGGTTCTGCGTGCGGCTGGACCACATCCACAACCAGTTGCGGGCGCTCGAATTCTGCAACCTGCACGGCATGTGGGAGGGCGGCAAGGGACTCCAGGTCACGCCGTAGCCGCAGGGGGCCGGGCGGCCCTGGAGAGCGCGCGGGGTTCTCTTGACAACGGCCTGCAAACCCGGTATCCGTTTGGCGAAAACGACGTGTACTCTGTCCTCTACCTCATGGGGAGAAGCCATGAAGGTTCAGGTAACCGAAGACTGCATTGCGTGTGGACTGTGCGTGGATGCTTGCCCTGAGGTCTTCGACATGGGCGACGAGATTGCGGAGGTCATCGTGGAAGAGGTGCCCGAAGAGTACGAAGACGCCGTGATACAGGCCGCCGAGGAGTGCCCGAGCGAGGCCATAATCGTCGAGTAGGACTGATGTCCCGCCGGCGGCGCGACGCCGGAACGCGGGCAACTTAGCGCACGGACCGCATCGGGCGCCGGGGGGCGGTGCCTTCGTCGCTGCCGACGCACCTTCTGCGTGGAGAGTAATCATGTCGAAATGGGCTGAGTTTGCCGACGGTGTCGCAGTCGAAGAGGATGTCTTCAGTGTCCTGGCGCGGTACGCGCCGGCCGGCACGTTGGACGTGTTCGCGTCGGACCAGCACAACTCGTACCTGCGGCTGTTCAAGAGCTACCTGGAGCACGTCGGCGAGGACCGCGACGCGACCGACGATGACGTAAGGGACGTCTGTCGTCTCTTTGCGGGCGCCCTGGCGGGTGTGCCGTCGGCCGCGCTGTTCAACCACCTGGCCTTCCTCAGCCCCGGCTTCCGCGAGGTCCTGGGCGAGAAGACGATGCTCATCGGACGGCTGGAGGATACCAACGCCGTCGAGATTGACGACGGGCGCGGCCACCTGGCGCAACTGGCCGTCCAGCCCGAAGAGATCGCCGACAGGGCGGACGGTTTCAAGACGCTGGTCAAACTGGACCCCGACCACCGGGAGAGCTGGGACAGGAACCGGGACTGGCTCCAGGGCGTCTTCGAGACGTGCTGCAAGCTGGGCAAACCGCTGTTCAACGAGACGCTGATTGCGCAGCGCCCGGGGGAGTCCAAGGCCGACATGGCCCGCCGCCTGCCGGAGGGCGTCGCCAGCATGGCCGAGGACTTCGGCCCGTTCGGACACTTCTACAAGACGCAGGTGCCCGTGCTCTGGGTCGAGGACAAGGACGGCTCGACCGAGCGGGTCAGCTCGCCGGACGAGATACGCAGCGCCGCCGTCACCATGGCCTCTACGGTGGACCGGCCGATGCTGCTCCTGAGCGCGGCGGTGGACTTCGAGCAGTACGCCGCGCAGTACGCGCTGGTCTGCGACCTGTTCGCCGGCCCCATGTGCGGGCGGGCCTACTTCAAGGAAGCCTTCACCCTGCCCGAGACCCGGGACCCCGACACGCTGGCCGAATCGTTCGCCCGCATCGCCCTGCCGCGCATGAGGCAGATACAGAGCCTGGCGCGCAAGATGAGCCGGCCCTGGTGGCACAAGTTCACCTGGATGGCCGACGGGGCGAAGGCCGTCATCGACACTGCGGCCAGGCCCACCGGCGGGGGCGTCCAGGCGGACTTCGGCTACTGAGGCGGCGGCTCCGGCCGTGCCATTGCTCCGGCGACCTCTCCCGCAAGATGATGCGCGAGGCATTCGGGGACGACTACATCGACCTCGCCGTCGGACGCACGGTCGCCCTCCGCGCGCAGGCCAGGGAGGGCGAAGGCCCGTCGGCGCAGTCCGTAGCAGGAATGCCACGTCCCGAGGAGGCGACCATGACCGGAGAACACGCCAGGACAGTAACGATGAAGGGGAAGGCGCTGGCCCTTGCGGGTCGAGGGCCGGAGGTAGGAGACCAGGCTCCCGACTTCGCGGGCCTCAACGGGGAACTGAACGTGGTCAGGCTGAGCGACTTCGCGGGCAAGGTCGTGCTTATCAGCGCCGCGGTCAGCGTGGACACGGGGGTCTGCGCCGTGCAGACGCGGCGCTTCAACGAGGAACTCGAGAGCCTGCCCGAGGACGTCGTCGTGCTGGCCGTCAGCATGGACCTGCCCTTCGCGCTCGGCAGGTTCTGCGGCGCCGAGGGGCTGGACCGCATCCGCGCCCTCTCGGACCACCGCGACGCGCAGTTCGGGCCGGCCTACGGCGTCCTGATAGAAGACATGCGTCTGCTGGCGCGCGCCATATTCGTGGTGGACAGGCAGGGGCGCATCGCATATAAGGAAATTGTGCCCGAGGTGACGGATCACCCGGATTACGACGCGGCCCTTGCCGCCGTGCGGGAAGCGGCGACCCGATGAGCCAGTTGACGGAGGAGGCATGAGACCCCACCTGCGCGCATGGATTGGAAGGAAGGCCGGCCTGCTCCCGGCGGCCCTGCTCGCCGCTTGTTTCCTCTTGCCGGGCTCCGCAGAGGCCGGGCAGGGCACGGATTGGCCCACGTGGCGTTGCGACGCGGAGCGCAGCGGCGCGACCTCGCTCGAGCTGCCCGCCTCCCTCGGCCTCCAGTGGATGCGCGAGTTCCCGCCCCCGGCGCCGGCCTGGCCGGACGAGCCGCGCGTGCACTTCGACCTCGTCTACGAGCCGGTGGTCGCGGGAAAGACGATGTTCGTCGGCCTGAACTCGACCGACAAGGTCGTGGCCCTGGACACCGACACCGGCGCCGAGAAGTGGACGTTCTACACCGGCGGGCCGGTCCGGTTCGCCCCCGTGGCGTGGAACGACCGCGTCTTCGTCGCCTCGGACGACGGCTGCCTCTACTGCCTTGACGCGGCGGGCGGCTCGCTGCTCTGGAAGTTCCGCGGGGGGCCGTCGGACCGCGCCGTCCTGGGCAACACGCGGCTGGTCTCCACCTGGTCCGCGCGCGGCGGGCCGGTCCTGGCCGACGGCACGGTCTATTTCGCCGCCGGCATCTGGCCGTTCATGGGCGTCTTCATCCACGCACTCGACGCGCAGACGGGCCGGGTCGTCTGGACCAACGACAGTTCCGGCTCGATATACGCCTCCCACCCGCACGGCGCGATGGGCTTCGGCGGCGTGGCGCCCCAGGGCTACCTTGTGGCCGTCGGCGACAGGCTCGTGGTGCCCTCCGGTCGGTCCCGGCCGGCCGTCTTCCACCGGGACACCGGGGAACTGCTCTGCTATCGCACGGGCTGGTACTTCGGCAGTTGCTTCGTCGCGGCGTCGCCGGAGTTCTTCTTCAACGGCCGGCTCCTGTTCGACCTCGAAACGGGCTCCATCGCCCACGGGCTGACGCGGCAGCTCAGTTCAGCCCACGCGGTGGGGGCCGCGTCGTGCCCGGTCCTGGCCGACGGACAGGCGTTCGTCCTCGGGCCCCCCGGAAGGGGCGGGGCGGAGGAGCAGCTGCTGGACGCCTACGACACGAAGGCATTCAAGCGGCCGCCCCTCGAGACGGCCATGAACCGGTACGAGTACGACAAGCTGAAGGAACTGCAACAGGCCGTGCCGCTGTGGAGCGTGCCCTGCGAGGCGGATGCGCTCTACCTGAGGGCGGGTTCGCGGCTCTACGCCAGCCGGGAGGAGGAAGTGCTGGCCATCGAGCTGCCGCAAGGCGGGCAACCCCGCGTCGCCTGGCGCGTCGGCGTCGCCGACCCGGTGGGGGGCATGATCGCAGCGGACGGCAAGCTCTTCGTCTCGACCCGGGGAGGGCGGATCTACTGCTTCGGCGCCGGACAGGCGCAAGCGAGGCAATATGCACGGGCGAAGCCCGCCTCCGCCGCACCGCCGGACGAATGGACCCGCCGGGCAGCGGACATCCTGAAGACGACCGGGCTGAGCGACGGCTACGCCCTGGTGCTCGGGCTCGGGACCGGTCGGCTTATCGAGGAACTGGCCCGCCAGTCGAGGCTGAACCTCATCGGCATGGACCCCGACCCGCAGAAGGTTGATGCGCTGCGCCGGCGGCTGGACGCCGCCGGGCTCTACGGCGAACGGGTGGCCCTGCTGGTGGGTGAACCGGTTACCTTCCCATTCCCGCCGTATCTTGCGAGCCTGATCGTTTCGGAGGACCTGCAGGCGGCCGGTATCGGCGAGGGAGAGCCGTTCGTGCAGGCCCTGTTCCGTCCATTGAGGCCCTACGGGGGCGTGGCCTGCCTGGAGGTGCCGGCGGACGCGCTGGATGCCCTGGCGGATCGCGTCGCGTCAGCGGAGGTCGGCGGGCCGACGCTGCGGACGGCCGGCGGCTTCGCCCTGATCGAGCGCCCCGGTCCGCTGCCGGGCTCGGCCTATTGGACGCACCAGGCCGCCGACGCCGGGAACACCAATTGCTCCCGCGACGACCTGTGCACGCTGCCCATGGGGATGCTCTGGTTCGGCGGGCCGGCGGGGGAGAACGTGTTCTTCGACCGCCACCACGGCGCACCGTGCCCCCAGGTCGCCGGCGGGCGCCTGATCGTCGAGGGCCCGAGCATGCTCCGCGCGATAGACGTTTACACCGGCCGGGTTCTCTGGGACACGTCCCTGCCGGGCCTGGGGACCCCCTTCGGCGAGGACACGCGCGGGTTGGTGTTCCAGCCCCGGGCGGGGTTGATGCTCGGCGGGGACTACGTGTCGCTGGCAGACGCTGTTTACGCGCGCCTCGGCTCGAAGTGCCTGACGCTCGATCCGGCCACGGGCACGATCGTGCGGGAGTTCGCGCTCCCGGGCGGGGGCGACTGGGGCTACCTGGCGGTCTGGGAGGACTCCCTGATCGCCGGCGGGGGGAGGCTCGCGTTCCGCGACGCCGAGGACGCGGGGAAGCAGGAATGGCAACAGGCGTCCAGGATGGGCGGGCATCCGTGGAACGGCGCCGCCAGCGCGCGGCTGGTCGTGATGGACCGCCGCACGGGCGAGGTCCGCTGGGAGAAGGACGCGGCCCTCGGCTTCCGGCACGCCGCCACCGCAGTCGGCAACGGCAAGGTGTTCGTCATCGACCGGATGCCGGAGGACATCCTGGCCCGGCTCGGGCGCGGGGACCGGTCCCCGGGCGCGGCGGCGCGCCTGGCGGTCTTTGACATCCGGACCGGCGACGAACTCTGGGAGACGACCGCCGACGTGACCGGCTCCTGGCTTGCATACTCGGAGCAACACGACGTGCTCGTTCAGGGGCTCGACAGGGCGACCGGCGGCGGGGACTACCACCTGACTTACACGATGGTCGCCTACTCGGGAAGGGACGGGACCGTGCTGTGGCGCCGGCCGATGGGGGTCGAGGCGGGAGCCGGCATCCTGCGCGGCGGGGAGTTGATCTGCGGCTCGAGCATGGTTGACCTCCGCGAGGGCACCCGCTGCGCCGGGAGGCTCAGCCCCAGGGCGAAGGGCTGCGACGCGGCGCTGGGGGCCGAGCACATGGTGCTGTTCCGCTCCTCGGCGGCGGGTTACTTCGACCTGGACGGCCGTAGCGGCACGGGCAACTTCGGTGGCTTCCGCTCCAGTTGCGGCGGAAGCCTCATCGCGGCGGACGGCGTCATCGCTTCGCCCAAGTACGCCCAGGGGTGCGGGTGCAACACCCAGAACCAGGCGTCCCTGGCGCTGGTCCACGACCCGTCGGTAGAGACGTGGACCTGGGGCGGCACGCCGATGGCCCCCATCCGCGTAGGGATCAACCTCGGTGCGCCGGGAGATCGCGTCTCCGCCGAGGGCACCTTCTGGCAGGATTTCCCCCCGCTGGGCGGCCCGTCGCGGGACCTGGACGTCAGCGTCGAGCCCGCCGCGCCGCAGTGGTTCCGCCATCACCCGTCGTGGATCGAGGGAGAGGGACTCGACTGGGTGGCGAGTTCCGGGGGCGAGGGGGTGAAGTCCGTCACCGTCACGCTCCCAGCCGGCCCCGCCCGCGACGGCAGGTTCGCGGCGGCCGTGGTGCGCCTGTACTTCGCCGAGCCGAGGGACCTCAGGCCCGGGGAGCGCGTCTTCACCGTCTCCCTTCAGGGACGGGCGGTGCTGAAAGACTTCGACGTCGTCGCCGCGGCGGGGGGGCCGAAGCGCGTCGTCGTCAGGGAGTTCCGGGGCGTCCGGGCCGGCTCGGACTTGAAGGTCACGTTCGCGCCTTCCAGGTCGGCCGGGCATGCTGCGCCGGTGATCTGCGGCATCGAAGTGGTCGGCGAATGAGCGTCCGGCGAAGGACCCACGGCCGGCCTCGATTCGTCCCGAGCTGTAACCGCGCTGGACACGGACACCCGCTTGCCGTATAAGGAATTGTGAACGAGGCAGCGAATTGCCGGGGCTTTGAGGCGGTCCTTGCCGCCGCGCGGGAAGCAGCAGCCTATGAATGAGTTGGTGGAAGCCAGGTTCTACCGCAAGGGCGAGGACCGGTCGGCCGACTGCTTCCTGTGCGGCCGCCGGTGCCGCGTCGCCGACGGCAAACGGGGGTTCTGCGGCGTGCGGGAGAACCGGGACGGGACCCTCTACAGCCTCGTTTACGGGCGGCTGATCGCACGCCACGTGGACCCCATCGAGAAGAAACCTCTCTACCACTTCCTGCCGGGCACGTTCGCCTACTCGATCGCAGCGCCGGGCTGCAACTTCCGCTGCTCCTTCTGCCAGAACTGGCAGATATCGCAGGTGGACGCCGCCCCGGCGCTTCGCAGCCTGGACTACACCCCGCCGGAGGACGTGGTCGAGGCCGCCGTTTCCGGCGGCGCCGAGAGTATCTCCTACACCTACACCGAGCCGACCGTATTCATGGAGTACGCGCTCGACTGCGCCGCGCTCGCCCGGGACCGGGGGCTGAAGAACACCTTCGTCACGAACGGCTACCAGACGCCGGAAGCCGTCGAGGGGATGGCCGGCCTGATCGACGCGGCCAACGTGGACCTGAAGGCGTTCTCCGACGACTTCTACCGCCGCTACTGCCAGGCCCGCCTCGAGCCTGTCCTGGAGGCCATCGCCAACATGCACGCGGCCGGCATTCACGTGGAGCTGACGACCCTGGTCCTGCCGGGCCAGAACGACTCGGAGGAGGAACTGCGCGAGCTGGCGCACTTCGTGGCCGGCGTCTCGCCCGACATCCCGTGGCACATCTCGCGGTTCCACCCCGACTACAAGGAGACGGCCCTGCCCCCGACGCCGCTCGGGGCGATGCTCCGGGCCGCGGAGCTGGGCAGGGAGGCCGGACTGCACTACGTGTACCTCGGCAACGTCCTGACCGACGAGGGGCAGAACACGCGATGCCCCGGCTGCGGGCGGACACTGATAGAAAGGGCGGGCTTCGGACGGCCCGGCCTGCGCATGACGGAGCCGCGCTGCCCGGACTGCGGGCGGGACATAGCCGTCGTGCTGGCCTGAGCCTAGTGTGCCGCCCCGCAAATAACGTGCGTAAGTCGGTAGTAGCCGCTCAGGCTGAGACTGCGCTGAATGGCCACCGCAGGCCCTGTTGAGTGCTGGGACATGTCGAATGTATCTCCGGGACGCGACACTAGGGCAGGGGGACTGCCTCTCCGCGCACCGGGGAAGGCTAAGAAAACAACTACCCAGGGATTCAATAGATGCTCGAATGGAAACCGCTGACGCTGGACGACCGCCTCGTGGTCTCGGACTACCTGCAACAGTACCCGCCGCAGGTCTCCGAGCACACGTTCACGAACCTGTTCATCTGGGGCGAACACCGCACGGTGCGGTTCGCGGAGGTCGATGACACGCTCCTCGTCATGGTGGAACGGAACGGCCGGCGGAGCCTGCACGGTCCGCCCGTCGGCCCGCAGCGCGTCTCGCAACTGATGGACGCGCTCGAGGAGTCGGGGATTCACCGGTTCGAGCGCATACCCGAGCGCACCGCCCAGGAGCTCAACACTCTGGGCCTGGTGACGAAGGAGGACCGCGATAACTCCGACTACGTCTATCGCCAGCGAGACCTGGCCGAACTGCGCGGCCGCCGCTACCACCGGCAGAAGAACCTGATCAACCGCTGCGTCTCCCGCAACGAGTGCCGCTACTGCGAGATCACCATCGACATGCTGGACGAAGTGGCGCAGATGCAGGACCGATGGTGCGACGAGAGAGACTGCGGCAAGGACCGGGGCCTGTGCGCCGAGTACAGGGCCATCCGCCGGATGCTGGGGGACTACGAGGAGCTGAGGGCGCGCGGGGCCGCCGTCCGCGTCGGCGACAGGATAGAGGCCTTCACGATGGGCGAGGCGCTCAACCCCAGCACCGCGGTCATCCACTTCGAGAAGGCAATGGCGGGCATCCCGGGCCTCTACCAGGTCATCAACAAGTGGTTCGTCAAGAGGGACCTGGAGGAGTTCGAGTTCGTCAACAGGGAGCAGGACCTGGGCATCCCGGGCCTCCGCCAGGCCAAGGAGAGCTACAGTCCGGACCACATGACGGTGAAATACGTGGCGGCTTTCGAGCCGGCCAACCTGGAGCCGCTGGTCAGCCCCGCAGAAGGACGCTGCCCCGAGTAGCCGCGCCGCCCGCCCCGGCGCGAGGAGACCCCATGATCCGAATGCCGGCCAGGATCATCTACGTCGAGCCGGAGGTCCACGAGCGCCCGAACTGCCGCGAGCGGTTCGAGCGAATGCGCCCCCTGACAGCCCGTTGAAAAATGTAGCTCAGCCGCCCCCGGCTGAGAACGCCACAGGCGAGGGCGCCTGTGCTACACCGACACGGCCCCTCGCGCAGGCACTCTCCGGGGAATCCTCCTTCTTCAACGGGCTGCTGATCCGCTGCGACGACGTGCGCCCGTTCGACGCGGAGGCGCGCGAGGCGGTCGAGGGGATCGGCCAGCGCCGCCACGGCAAGGACGATTTCGGCGACGACGCCGTCTTCATCTTCACGGCTTACGAGCCGGACCGGGAGGCCAGGTATTACAGCTACCGCAAGGGCCGGGCGAAGCTCGCCGCGGAGGGGATCGTCTGCCAGGACGCCCTTGAGCTGAACCCCATCTTCGGCTGCCCGTTCCGCTGCGCTTACTGCGGCTTCGGGCGGTCGGTCAGGATCATGCTCGATGTCGAGCGCTTCATGGACGGCCTCCCCGCCATGTTCGCGCGCTATCCGAAGCAGTTTCTCTACAAGTTCTCCAACATGACGGACCTGCCTCCCTTCGAGCCGGAGTACGACGCCGTCCTGCCGATGGTGCGCCTGTTCGCGCGCCAGGAGGGGCGCTACCTGATGCTGTTCACGAAGAGCAAGGACATCGATTTCCTGCTGGACGCCGACCACGGCGGCCGCACGATCGTAAGCTGGAGCCTCTCGCCGCGCACGGCCAGCCGGGAGATCGACAGGCGCGCGGCCACCATGGAGGAGCGCATCGAGGCCATGCAGCGCTGCCAGGAGGCCGGCTATCACGTGCGCGCCCGCCTGAGCCCCATCGTGCCGACCAGGAGCTGGCGAGAGGAGCACCGCGAGATGTTCGAGGTGCTCTTCAGCGTCGTCCGGCCGGACCTGGTGACGCTGGAGATGCTCGGGTGGTTCGACTTCGAAGACCTGGCCCAGATCGGGCCGCCGGAGACGCTGGACCCGGAGTATTACCGGGCGGCCGAGCAGGCGCAGGAATCCATGCGCGGCCGGCGCAAGAGCCCGTTCCCGTTCGAGGTTCGCCGCGAGGTATATGCATTCTGCATCGCAGAGGTCAGGCGCCTGAACGAGACGACGCCCGTGAGCATCTGTCACGGCACGCCGCGCACGTGGGAGGAACTGGGCCCGATGGTCGGCATGGACCCGGGCAACTTCGTCTGCAACTGCGGCCCGACCAGCACGCCGGACAATCCCCTCATGGCCGGCTGAGGCGCGCCTCCCCGCTCGCCCAGTCCAGCTCGACGACTCGCTGCCCGGAACGGAAGGTCCAGGCATCGCCTTCCCGGTCGAGGGTCACCCTTGCCGGCTCGGCCCCCGACGGCGCCCAGGACAGGGCGACGGCGTTGCGCCACTCGCCGGCGCTCTCGCGGAGCCGGATCGTGAACAGGCTGCGCCGCGTGCTCTCGTACCACGCCGACACCCGCACGTCCTCGGCGCTGACGTTGACCCCCTCGGGCGTGAGCGGGTCGAGGCGCAGCAGGGACTTCTTGCCGCGCGCCAGGTAGGAGCCGTCGGAGGCCCGAACTGCGGCGTGCTCCGGATGGAATCGGATTTCAAGCTCCCGCGCCGCGTCCAGGGCGATGTCGTCGGCCACAATGAGGACGTCCGGCTTGACGAACAGCAGGTGCCGCATGAAGCGTTCGAGCCCGAGTCCGGCCGGGTACGCCTCGGCGGCGTCCCCGGCGACGTGGTCGAGCGCCGGTGTCGAGACCGACCGCAGCACGCGCGGCCGCGCCCGGACGGCGAGCGGCTCGCTGCCGGCGAACCAGTTCCCTCCCTCGCCCAGTTGACCCTCTCCGTCTATCAGAAGCGTGTTGTGCTGGCCGGTCTGCTTCTTCTGGTAGCCGTCGTCGCAGATGAGCCATTCGCCGCAGCCGAACACGACGAAGTGATCGGCGTCGGGATGGACGTGGCCGCCGCCCGGGTCGTAGTCGAACGCCTGGATCGCCTGGTGGCCGATGAAGGGGCCGCACTTGAAGACGACGAGCGACTCGTCCCCGGACCAGTCCGAGCGTGCCGACACGATGCCCATGTCGTCGAAATGACGGAGCGTCGGCAGGTCGTCGGGCGCCCGCTCGGGCAGGTCCGGATCGTACCAGATCAGGTTGAGCCAGCCGGCCTCGGGGCCGCACACGTCCGCCTCGTCAAGCGCCCGGGCCAGCCACTGGGCGTGGCCGTCCCCGTACTGGCGCGCAAGCCTGCGGAGCATGTACTCCGGCCCGTACCAGTCCCACCGCGGGCAGTCGGCGATGTCCACGATGCTGTTGCGGCGCGTCCAGGCCCCGCGCGGCAGGGCGAGGTAGAGCCGGTAGGACGCGGTGTTGCGCCACCAGGGGTTGTCGTAGAGGTCGGCCCCGAGCAGGTCCCGCGCCAGGTGCATGAACTTGAGCATGTACTCGACCCCGTAAGTCCAGTACCCGACACCCTCGTGGCTGGCGCCGTCCGGGCCGAGGGCGTCCACAGTCCGGCGGAACTTGTCCAGTGCGAGCGCCGCCCACGTCGAGGGCCCGTACTGGTCGGCCCCCGGCTCCGCATCGCCGAACACGGCCAGCCCCGCAGTCGCCAGACCGCACGCGCTCACCCACAGGTGGTTCTGCAGGTAGGCGCCGCTCCACCACGCGGAGCCGGTGGCCGCCGCCTCGAACATCTGCGAGCCGCGCCGCATCAGGGTTTCGCGGATCGTCCGGCGCACCGCTTCGTCCAGGTCGTCGTGGCACCAGTCGTAGATGATGGCCAGCCCGAAGAGCTGGTGCCCCGCGGCCAGGTCCGGCTTGCCCAGCCCCCACGTTGGGTAACCGCACGAGGCCGTCGCGAAGTCCTGCGCCGCGTCCAGGTACTTCGCCTCGTTCGTCAGCAGGTAGGCCATGGCGAGGTGCGGCATAGCGTTGCCGACCGGCCGCTGCCATAGCTGCTCCCGGTTGCCGCCGCTGCGCTGCTCTTCTCGCCGGTAGTCCGGCGGGCCTGCGGCCGCGGCCCGATCCGCCTGCTGCCGCACTTCCTCCCACAGTGCCGCGTGCGTCGTGCGGACCGCCCGGCGCAGCGCATCGAGCCGTTCCGGGCTCAGGTACAGGCGCGGGTGGACGCCGCGGACGGCCTCGAGCGGCGCGGGAATCGGGTCCAGAACGTACCTGTCGCGCCAGGTGAAACGCTCCAGCAACTCGATGCTCACGTCGTCCACGTAGGCGTCGAGTTCCGCCGGGCGCGTGGTTCCCTTCTCAATGGCCACCCAGCACCTCTCGACCTCTTGCGGGGCCCGGAACTCCGCGACCAGCCGCTGCCACTCGCCCACGTGTGCCGTCTGGTACCGGTCCGTGTTGACGCGACCGAATCCGTTGCCGGGGGGACCGACGAACTCACACTTGAGGTAGGGCGGGTTCGTGCCGCGTCCCAGCCGCTCCACGCGCAGCCACGCGCTGAGCCGATAGATCCGTCCGGGCAGCATCGGGCGGACGTCCGAACGGGCGTAGTTCCACGCCCCGTTCATGCGTCCGTACACGTGGAGGCATGTCCTGCTCTCGGTGGTGGCGCCCCCGCCGACGACGCGCTCCAGCGTCATCGTCTCGGCGACCGGTCTCCAGCCCGTCTCGTCGCCCTCGAAGTCCCACGCCGCGACCGGCTCGGCGGCGCGCACCCCCGCGCCCGCGCACAGGGAGAGGATGACCGTCAGCAGGAGCACACGTGCTTGCTTCATCACACGCTCCGAAAGGAGAGAGGCTCACCCGGCCCGGCCCGCCCCGCCTCGGCCGATCCTGTGCTCGGCGCCGGCCAGGAGACGCCGGATGTTGGCCCGGTGCAGGTAGATCACGAACAGGCCGCCCAGCGCGCTCATCGCGGCCAGGAAGACGCCCGCTCCCGTCGGGTCGCGGTGCATGAGCCACACCGCCACGGGCAGGGCGGCGGCGGCCGAGATGGACGCCAGCGAGACGTACCGGAACAGCGCGAAGACAACCCCCCACACGCCCGCCGCGACCAGCACCTGCAGCGGCGCCAGCACGAGGAAGACCCCGCTGCTGGCGGCGACGGCCTTGCCCCCCTTGAAGCCCAGGTAGACGGGGAAGACGTGCCCGAGGATGGCGGCCAGGCCCGTGCCCACCACAAGGGGGTGGGGATCATAACGCCCGGGCGCGACCAGCAGGGACGCCGCCAGCGCCGGCAGCAGGCCCTTCGACACGTCCAGCAGGAAGATTACGGGGAAGAACCGGAAGCCGAGCACGCGCGCGGCGTTCGTCGCGCCGATGTTCCCGCTGCCCGTCGTGCGGATGTCCACGCCCTTGATGAACTTCGCCGCCAGGAACCCGAAGGGCACGGCGCCGTAAAGGTACGCCGCGACCGGCAGGCCATAGAGCCACGGGCTCATGGGCGCCCTCCCCTCAATGTGCCTCTTCGGGGTAGCGCCGGGCGTCCCGCCCGGCGGCTGCCCGCGAGGATTCCCTCAGAGCAGCACGCTCCCCCACGGCCGGGGCAGGGGCGGACGTTCCAGCCGCCGCCGCACCAGGTCCCTGTATTGCTCCTCCCGCCCCATGCTCTCCAGCCGCTCCAGCATCGCGTCGAGGCTGCAATAGAGGTCCGGCGTGAACCCGGCGGCCATCTGGAGCTGGAAGGGGTCCAGCGACGCGTCCGACCCGGTGCAGTGCTCGTGCCACCACTGGCTGAGCAGGTGGTCGAGTTCGGCGACGGCGCCCGGCTCCTCCCCGGCCACGTTCCGCCGCTGGTTCGCATCCTCGACCATGTCGTAGAGGTAGAGCGGGTCGTAGGGGTAGATGCCGGGGTGGATGGTGCGGATCAGCCGCCACTCAGGCGTGCGCACGGCGCGCTGGAAGCTGTAAATGCCGCACCCGCAGACCAGGTACGGCCTGCCGGGGACCTCCTCGCCGCGCAGCAGGCCGGCGAAGCTGCTGCCGTCCCAGCGCTCCGGCGTCGGCATGTCGAGCATCTCGGTCAACGTCGGGCAGAGGTCGAGCTGGTAGAGCAGCCCGTCGGTGCGACTGCCGCCGTCCGTCAGGCCCGGCCAGCGGATCAGAAGCGGCACGTGCGTGCATCCCTCGGAGGCGTTGCCGTGCTCGAAGTACATGCCCAACTCGCCTATCGCCTCGCCGTGATCGCTGGACAGTATTACCACGGTCTCGTCCGCGATGCCCAGCTCGTCGATCAGGTCGAGTATCTGCCCGACCGCGTGATCGGTGTACCGCACCGCGCCGTCCAGGGCGTTGAGCCAGGCGCCCAGGTCGCCCCTGTCCGCGATTTCGTCGGCGACGTTCTCGTTCCAGCTCTGCCAGCGCGGCCCCCACCAGTCCCGGGGCGTGCGGGAGCCGTAGACGTTGGCGTAATCGGAGCGGACCGTCTCGTCATCGGGGAAATCGGGCAGGGGCTGGTCGGCCACCATCTCGATGAACTCGTCCGGCGGCACGTAGGGCGTGTGGACGTCCCAGAAGTGCGCGTGGAGGAACCAGTTGTCCTGCTCGCCGTTCTGCCGCAGCCAGTCCAGCACGAGCGCGTTCACGTCGGATGCCTGCTCCGACCCGCCGGGCAGCTTGCTTCCGTGGTGCTCGGTGAAGCCGGCCACGTACCACCAGGCCACGTGCCGCTGCGCGAACCCGCTGAAGCTCACCGTGTTCCAGCCCTCGTCCTGGAACACGCGCATCAGCATCCGTCCCTCCGGGTGGTGGCTGTGGCCGCTGCCGGCGTAGCGCAGTTGCGAGGCCGGCCCGTCATGGCACGTGACGCCGTTGTTGATGCCGAATCGGCCGCTCAGTAGTGCGGCGCGGCTCGGCAGGCAGGGCGCGTCCGACGTGTGGCAGTTGGCCAGCAGCAGGGAGTCCCCCGCCAGCCTGTCGATGCTGGGCGACGTGTCGCGGCAGTAGCCGTAGCAGCCCAGGTGGTCCGGGCGCAGGCAGTCAATGTCTATGTAGAGCACGCGCATCGGTCAAGGCTCCTCTTGACGAACCCGGGGGCTCTGGCGGCGGCAAGAACGCCCCCACTATAGGCGAACGCCCGGCGGCTGTAAAGGCGGCGTGAGGATGCCGGAAATGGATTTCCTTTGACAAGCATCGCGAAATGGCCTACAATCGGTTTTAGTTGTGCATTGAACTGCAGCCCTTCCCGACGATCCTCGGTACCATCTCCGTCGTTTCCGAGTGACGCAGGCCGGCTGACATGCCCGAGAAGGTCCTCAAAAGCGTGGCTTCGAAGCATCACCTCACCGCTGACCAGGTGCGCCGGATACTGGACTTGCTGGACGCCGATTTCAGCATCCCGTACATCCTGCGCTATCACAAGGACCTCGCCGCCAACCTCGAGCCGGACGACTTCTACGACTTGATGGACGGGCGAGACCGGATCGAGAAGCTCGAAACCAGGCGCCGCAAGATCCTGAAGAAGCTGCGCGACCGGGAAGTCCTGACCGACGACCTGGAGCACAAGATCGAGCAGGCGGGCGACCTGCGCGAGCTGGTCGACTATTACGTCCCGTTCCGCCCCCGCAAGCGTTCGCGCTCGCGCCTCGCCCTGGCCCAGGGGCTCGGCCCGCTCGCCACCGAGGTCCTGTCCCAACGGGAGTTCATCCCTGACATGGGCGCCGCCGCCGAGGAGTGCGTCGACCCCGAAAAGGACTTGAGCGACGTCGAAAGCGTCCTGGAGGGCGTCTTCCACATCGTCACTGACTGGATCGCCGAGGAGAAATCCCACCGCGACTGCCAGAGGAAGGTGCTGCGGGAGCAAGGGGAGTTCGTGGTCTCGCGCGTCAAGCGTTCTCTGCCCGGCAGGCTCGTTCGCGACTTCAAGCCCTACTTCGATTTCCGCCGGCCCATCTCGAAGCTCCATCCCTATCACCTGCTCATGATCCTGCGGGGCAAGCAGCAGAAGGCCCTCGAGTGCAGGGTCGAGCCGCCCCTGGAGGCGATGGAGCGGGCGGCCGCCGGCCTCTACCTGCCCGGCGGGGCCGGACAGCTCGAACAGGTGCTGGCCGAACTGGGAGAAACGCCCCACCCCGACAACGGCCAGGCCCTCAAAAGCCTGAACGGCCTGGAGTTCGTCGTCGCCTGCATGCGCTACAGCCTGCGCGAGGTGCTCTGCCGCATAGTCGTCCGGGAGATTGACAAGCTCCTGGCAAAGGAAGCGGAAAGCCTCGCCCTGGAAATCGTCCGCCGCAACGTCAAGAACATGCTCATGGCGCCGCCCGTGAGGCAGCGCGTCCTCGCCATACACCCCGGCTACCGCACCGGCTGCAACCTGGCTGCCCTGGATGAAAACGGAAAGGTGCTCGAAACCGTCACGGTCTATCCACATGCGCCTCAGCAGGAGCGCGAGGCCGCCGTCGAGGGGATCTGCAGGCTCATCACCGAGCACGAACTCCGCGTCGTGGCCATCGGCGAAGGAACCGCCCTCGAAGAGACCGAGGACCTTATCGCCGAACTCATCGCAGCACAGATGCCGGAAGTGCAATACGCGACCGTTTCCGAACTCGGCCTCGACACCTATTGCAGCAGCCGCGGGGCCAAGAACGACCTGCCGGACACCGAGCCGGACGAACGCTACGCCGTCGCCGTCGGCCGGCGCTTGCAGGACCCCCTGGCCGAGTACGTCAAGGTCAACCCGCGCCGCCTCTGCCCCGAACCGTACGTGGAAGACGTCAACGGCGGCGCACTGAAAACGCTGCTCGACCGCCTCATCGAGGAGTGCGTCTGCAGCGTCGGAGTGAACGTCAACACCGCCCATCACAGCCTGCTGCGCTACGTCTCCGGCCTCGATCCGGTGAAGGCGCTGGAGGTCGTCACCTATCGCGACAAGAACGGCCCCCTGACCAACCGCGCGCAACTGGCGCAGGTCCCCAAGATCGGACAGGACAGCTACGAGCGGGCGGTCGGCTTCGTCAAGATGCCGGACTCGGACAACTGGCTCGACTCGACCCGCATTCACCCGCGCCTTTACCCCGTCGCGCAGAGCATCTGCGAACAGCTCGAACTGACCGTGGAAGACCTGGCCACCGAGGAAGGTCGCGAAACCCTCAAGAAGCGGCGTTCCGAAATCCAGTTGACCGAACTGGAGAAGCAGTTCGACGTCCACTACCTGCTGCTCAAAGACGTCATCGACGAGATGCTCAACCCCTGGCCCGACCCGCGCAGCGAGAACGCCGCGCCGATACTGCGCCGGAAACGCCTGTCCCTGGCGGACCTGAAACCGGAACAGTGGCTTGACGGCACCGTGCGCAACATCGTCGATTTCGGCGTCTTCGTCGACGTCGGCGTCGGCGAGGACGGCCTGATCCACATCAGCGAACTGTCCGACGGCTACGTCGAGACGCCCTACGACGTCGTCAGCATCGGCGACAGCGTCCGGGTGCGGGTCGTCCGGGTGGACGAAGAGAGGTCGCGCATCGCGCTGTCTCTGCGCGAGGAAAGCTCAGCCCGGGAGCGCCCCGAACGCCGGCGCGGGCGCCCGCGCGCCGCCAGTGAGCCCGCCGGCGAGCCAACGCAGAAGACCGAAGCCCAGGTCCCCGAAAGGAAGCCTTCCCGCGTCAGCACGCCCAGGAGCACGGGCGGCTGGGACAGCCGCCGCGTGCAGAGGGTCGCCGTCACCGACCGCCTCTCCAAGACGCAGCAGCAGATCCTCAAGAAGCGCGAGACCCCGGCCCCGGCCCCTTCCCCCGAGCCGGAGCAGGCCGTCGCCGCCGCCGCCGAAGATCAGCCCGAACCGGAACAGGCCCCCGCCCAGGAAAAGGAGGTCGGCAGCCTGCTCCAACGGCTCGACTTCGCCAACATCGAGCGCCGCGGCAAATCCGCCGACTGACTGCCCCCCTCCCTCAGCAGCTGCTCCTTACTTGTTGCTTGTTGCTTGTTGCTTGCCCGCCCCGAGTGCAGCCGCGGGCTGCGGCCCTGCCGTACGTGAAGAGGCCGAGGGGGGGATGACCTCCCTCGGCCTTGGAGTTGCGTCTAACGGCTTGGGCCGGCCGGCCGGATCAATAGTCCGGCATGGGCGGCTGGGCCTTCTTTTTCTTCTCGGGCAGCTCCCCGACCACGGCGTCCGTGCTGACCAGCACGCCGGCCACGCTGGCGCCGTTCTGGAGGGCGGTCCGCACTACTTTCGTGGGATCAACGATCCCGCGCTCGACCAGGTCGCAGTACTCGTCCTTCGCGGCGTCGTAACCGAAGGCCTTCTTCCTGCCTTCGAGCACTTTCTGGAGCACGACGGCGCCGTCCTTGCCGGCGTTCTGCGCGATCTGGAGCAGGGGCCGGGTGATGGCACGCCGGACGATGTCCACGCCGATGGCCTCGTCGCCGCCGGCTTCGACGGCGTCCAGGGCCTTGGCAGCCCGCACAAGCGCGACGCCGCCGCCGGGAACGATCCCTTCCTCGACGGCCGCCCGTGTGGCGTGCACGGCGTCTTCGACGCGGTGCTGCTTCTCCTTCATCTCCACCTCGGTTGCGGCGCCGACGTTGATCTGGGCGACGCCGCCGGCCATCTTGGCGAGCCGCTCCTCGAGCTTCTCCCGGTCGTAGTCGCTGGTGGTGGTGTCCAGCTCGTGCTTGATCTGGGTGATGCGGCCCTGGATGTCGCTGGTCGCGCCGCCGCCCTCGATGATGGTGGTGTTGTCGGCGGTGATGACGACCTTCTTGGCGCGGCCGAGGTCGGCCAGGCTGACGGACTTCAGCTCGATGCCGAGGTCCTCGCTGATGACCTGTCCGCCGACCAGCACGGCGACGTCCTGCATCATGGCCTTTCGGCGGTCGCCGAAGCCGGGCGCCTTGACGGCGCAGCACGGCAGCAGGCCACGGAGCCGGTTGATGACCAGGGTGGCGAGGGCCTCGCCCTCGAGGTCCTCGGCGATGGCCAGGAGCGGCTTGCCGGCCTGCGCGACCTTCTCCAGGAGGGGCACCAGGTCCTGCACGGAGGAGATCTTCTCCTGGTGGACCAGGACGTAGCAGTCCTCCAGGACGCACTCCATCTCCTCGCGGCTGGTGACGAAGTAGGGGCTCAGGTAGCCGCGGTCGAACTGCATTCCCTCGACCAGTTCGGTGGTGGTTTCGAGGGCCTTGCCTTCCTCGACGGTGATGACGCCGTCCTTGCCGACCTTCTCCATGGCGTCGGCGATCTGGTTGCCGATCTCGGGGTCATTGTTGGCGGCGATGGCGCCGACGAAGGCGATCTCCTCCTTGCCGCGCACCGGGCGGGACATCTTGCCCAGCTCGGCGACCAGCGCCGCGACGCCCTTCTGGATGCCGCGCTTGAGCGACATGGCGTCGGCGCCGGCGGCGATGTTTTTCAGGGATTCCTCGAAGACGGCCTCGGCCAGGATGGTGGCGGTGGTGGTTCCGTCGCCGGCGACGTCGCTGGTCTTGGAGGCGGCCTGCTTGACGAGTGCGGCGCCGATGTTCTCGAAGTTGTCCTCGAGTTCGATCTCTTTGGCGACGGCCACGCCGTCCTTGGTCACCGTGGGTGCGCCGAAGCTCTTCTCGATCACGACGTTCCTGCCCCGAGGGCCGAGGGTCGTCTTGACGGCCTTGGCCAGGCGGTTCACGCCCCGGCGCATCGCCTCCCGGGCTTCCGTGTCAAACGTTATCTTCTTTGCCGGCATTTAGGGCTCCTCCACTCACTGAACGATGGCGAGAATATCGTCTTCGGCAATCAGCAGATACTCTTCGCCGTCCACCGTGACTTCCGTGCCGGCGAAGGATCCGAAAAGAACGGTGTCGCCCTTCTTGACCTGCAAGGGGGCCGTCTCACCCGAATCCAGCTTCTTGCCGACGCCCAGGGCGATCACCTTGCCCTGCTTCGGCTTCTCCTTGGCCGTATCCGGCAACACGATGCCGCCGGCCGTCGTCTCCTCCGCCTCCAACCGCTTCACAAGGACCCTGTCGCCCAGAGGCTTGATGGTCGTCATAGGCCGAACCTCCCTAAGTGCTGTGCTTGGGAAACCTTTTAGACAGGGAATGACCGTCGCACAGTGGAACGCAAACACCGTACCGCAGCCCCGCCCGGCGACAGCGCTACCATTGTACACAATCTGAGCGGCGCGTAAAGGGTACCTGCGGAAAAGAATGCGCCCGGGGGCGCCCCTGCGGCGGGTCTGTCAATTTGACAAGGGGCGCTCGCGTGGGCGGACCGGCCCTGTCAATCTGGCACCCGCTCCCGTTGCCTCCACGCGCCGCTTCCTGTAGACTCGTGTCCCGACGTCCCGGCGAGTCCCGAAACCGGTCCCGTGGTCCCATGGCAAAGACGCCCCTGCACTGTCAGCACTGCGGCCGCACGTTCACCCCGCGCTGGCCTCCGGGGGACGCCGAGCTGCTCTGCGCGGCCTGCGGCGGGCCGCTCGCGGAGGCGCCCCCGGCACAGGCGCCCCCTCCCGACAGGGATATCTTCCGGGGCAGGACCGTCGGCGGGGCCGTTCTGAAGAAGAGGCTCGCGCTCCGCCCCGGTCACGCCCTTTATCGCGGCCGGCACACCGGTCTGAAAGTGAACGCGCGGGCCAGGGTCTTCCCCGCGGAGTCGGCGGACCAGGACATCGTCCACGTTGAGCGTCTGTTCCGCCGCGTCGCCGCGCTGCGGGACATCAGGAACCTCCACGTCGTGGCGCTGCTGGACATCGGGCGCCTGGCGGACTGCTACTTCATCGTGACCGAAGACGTTCCCGCCTCGCTCCAGGCGGTCCTGGACGGGGGCGCGCCCCTTCGCGTGGCAAAGGCACTGCCCATCCTCGAGGGCGCGCTGCGCGGCCTGGCGGCCCTCGAACGGGCGGGCATCTGCCACGGCGACCTCCGCCCGGAGGCCGTCCTGCTGGACTACGACGGCGCGGCCAGGCTCGACATCCCCGGCCCGCCCTCGCTGGCGGCGCTGAACGGGCTCTTCCTGACCGACGCAGGCACGGTGACGGGGCCGGCGCTCTACCTCGCCCCCGAGCGCGCCCTGGACGAGCGACGCGCGGACATCAGGTCAGACCTGTACGCGCTCGGCGCCATCCTCTACCACATGTTGACCGGCCGGCCGCCGTTCGAGGCCGCCACGGCGCAGCAGGTCATGCGCCGGCACGTCGAGTCGCCGACGCCCGACCCGCGGCAGGTCAGGCCGCGGCTGCCCGGGCCGGTCTGCGAGTTCACGGCCAGGTTGATGGCAAAGGACCCCGACGGCCGGCCGGCGGGACCTGAAGCCGCGCTGGAGGAACTCTTCGAGTGCGTGCAGGCCCTCAGGGCCGCCCGGCAGTGGCGTGGCCCGGTGCCCGGCGAGGCGCCGAAAAGCGACCTCCGGCGCCGGGCCGGCTGGGCCCTCGCCGCGACCTTGCTGATCGTCGCCGCCGCGGTGCCTTTCGTCCTGCTCCATCGGCATAAGAAGCAGGAAAAGCCCGTCGCCCCGCCCCACCACAGGACGATGCTCCTTCTCCAGTCCGAGCGCCTGGCCCCCGACGTCCTGCCCGACCGGGAGGCGGCCGCCATCAAGGCCCTGCTCGACTACCGGCTCTCATTCCTGCCGGAACTCGACCCGGCCGACCTGGACTCGGTCGAACGGCTGCTCGGCGCGACGGGCAACCTGGAACGCGCGCGGCAGGAAATGGGGGCGACCGACATACTGGCCGTCTCGCACGGACAGGGGCTCGGCCGCCGCAACTGGGGCTTCATATTCGTCCACCACGGCAAGGAGGGATGGTCAGTCCACAAGAAGGCCTCCGTGCCGCACGGGGAGGGCGATTGGAGCGCGATCGAGGAGGCCGTCCGCGACCTGCTCGCCGAGGCGGCGCGGCGGCTGGAAGTCGAGCCGGCCGACGGCAGCGACGTCCTGCTGGGCGTGGACGCGGGGGCGTGGGCGGCCCTGGCGGAAGCCCTGGCCGCCGAGCGCGAGGACCGGTGGAGCGACGCCCTGGCCGCCCTCGACGGGGCCGCCCCGGACCGACCGCCGCTCGCGCTGCTCCGGGCCCTCTGCGCCGCCGTCAACGGGGCGCGCACGACGGGCAGCTTCGGCCCGGTCGCCGACCTCCCCCGAGACGGCCTCCCGCCGGAGATGGCCGCCCTGGCAGACACGCTCGCGGCCGTGGGCGCGGGCGATCTCGCCGTCGCGCAGGAGAGTTTCGGGAGCTACCTGGCCCGGTTCCCGGGGTCCGCGCGCGGCTACCACCTGCTCGGCCTGTGGCGGCTCCACGCGCAGGACAGCGCTGGCGAGGGTTTGCTGGCCTTCCGGCACGCGGCGCGGCTCGACCCCGGCTACCTGCCGGCCGCGCACGCCTGCGTGGACCTGCTGCGGCAGCACCGGCCCGACGATCTCGAAGCGTTCCTGGAGGAGTTCGAGGAAGCGGCTGCCGACGGGGAGACGGCGCGGGCAGTGCGCCGCCGTGCCGAAGAGCCCGGCGCTCAGTAAACGATCACGTCGTCCAGGCGTGAGATGCTGACGATCTCCGTGCGCATGACGCGGACCAGCCGGCGGTTGGCGCGGATGCCGTTCTTCTTGGTCTCCATCACGTAGAGTTCGGCGGTGCTCCGGGAGTCGCCGCACAGGTGGACGTCGGCGTCCCGCAGCACGAGCACCTGCCCCTCGACCGCGGCCAGCGTGCCGATATAGAGGATCGGCGCCCTGACGTCCAGGACGACCTCCCGGCCGATCAGCTCCTCCAGACCGGTCCCGCCTGCGGGTAGCTCTCCCATCGGTCCGCCTCCTTCAACGTCTCTCACGGAACGAGTTTAGCGCAGAGCACGCGGAGGACGCAGAGCAAGGCGAAAGGCCTGATGATATCCGTTTCTCCACGTCTCCTGCACGGCGTCCCCCGGTGCGGCACGCCGAGTCTGCCTCTGGCGAAGACCCGTTCTCCGTCCCCGTCGCCGTAACGGTCATTTTCTCTGCCGTTCTCTGCGTCCTCTGCGCTCTCCGCGTTGAGATCTTTCCGGCAGTCACCCGCGGGCGTAGCGCTGGCCGGGCAACTGCCGTACCAGGCCCCGGATCTCCAGGGTCAGCAGCGTGCTCGACACGACGGACGCCGGGAGCCCGGTCCGGGCAATCACCTCTTCTATCTGGCAAGGGGCGCCGGCGACCAGGTCGA
>CAZQEQ010000005.1:0-70737 GCA_964592385.1 uncultured candidatus Brocadiaceae bacterium
CAGGACAAGCTCCACGGCCGCCCCGATCTGGCCGAAGCCCATCGCGTAGATCCAGTCCACTCCGGATCCCTCCGCGTGAGGGGTCAGCGTCGTCGTCATGCCCACCGCCGGACTGAGCGTCCCCACGGCGGTACAAACCGGAAACCAGCCCAGGTCGTCACCGAAGTTGTACTGCGGGTCCGCAACCACGGTAAGTGTGATGTTCGTGTTCCCGTGCTCGCCCGCAACCGCCTGCCAGTCGAGCCTGTAGCTCGTGCCGCCGATCCACGAGCTGGCGTTGAACGTCTCCTTTGTCTGGGGTTCCGTGATGTCCAGCTCGTGGACCAGGACATTGACCGTGACGCTGTTGCCACATTCGGCTATCACCGTCTTGAAGTCGCTGCCGTCCGAAGATTTTATGTTGAAGGTCACGTCCACACTTGGTTCGCCCGAACCGGAAGCCCCCGATGTCCCGCCCCAACAGGGCTTCTGGTAATACTGGGGCCAGGACACCCCCCAGCCGCCGTCGTCCTTTATCGCCTGGAACGTAACGGTGTCGCCGACGACCACGTGCAAGGGGTTCGGCACATCCACGAATTCCTCTGTTGCGGCGTCGTAGTACTGGATCTTCTCTACCTTGACGACGTAGACGTCTATCGAGCCGCTGGGGTGCGTGGCGTCATCCGCATCGGGGTGGGGCGGGTCGTCACTTGCC
Organism: uncultured candidatus Brocadiaceae bacterium; assembly: GCA_964592385.1. Taxonomy (GTDB): domain Bacteria; phylum Planctomycetota; class Brocadiia; order SM23-32; family SM23-32; genus CAZQEQ01. Next base: position 695 of record CAZQEQ010000005.1, read on the forward strand.
GTCACGGTGATCGTCTTCTTCCCTACCGAACTGGGCACGGTCCACGTGGAATAGGTGCCCCCGTCCTCCTCTGGGTCGAAGCTGCCCGGGCCGCTCCATGTGTACAAAAGCTCGTCATAGAAAGGCACCCAATCCCCCTCGCCCGGTGCCACGCTCATGCGCTTCTGCCTGCTGCCGAGAACGGGGGATTCCCCGGCGGCGTCACGGCGCCGGAGGGCATGGGAATTGAGGTCGCCGGCGTTGCCGCCGGGGGCGGGAAACTGCCCGGCTGGGGGGACGGAATACATGGTCCAAAGCTCCGCACGGAGCCGGTGCGCCGATACCAATGCGCTCCATAATACCAAGCGCAACAGTACACCCCCGCCGCCCAAGTGTCAAGCCTTTTCTTGATAGCATCTGGCGGGTGAACCCGTCACTCCGGCGGCAGGGGCACGACGGGCAGGATCACGCAGGAGGGGTGGGACGACGAGACGTGCAGCGTGTTGCTCGCTACGGGCGAGGCGTCGTAGGAACGCACCGGCTCGTAGGAGTTGGGATGGACCTCGTACTTGGGCGAGTTGCTGCTGGTCACGTGGACGGCGATGCGGTGCCCCGCGTTGAAGACGATGGCCGTGCTCCACATGTCCATCATCAGCCGGTAGACCGTGCCCTTCTCGACGGGCGCGGGCCGGTCGGAGCCCTGCCAGTAGCGAGCCATGATCGCCGAGTCGCGCACGAGCGCCTGGCGGCCGTCCGGATAGACGTCGATGAGCTTCGCCATGAAAGTCGTGTCCGGCACGTCGGAGCTGACGTGCAGCTCCGCCCAGAGCTTGCCCGTGACGGCGAGCGGCTCAGAGAGCGGCCCGGTCTGAAAGCGCAGGACGTCCCCCCTGGCCATTAGGGGGCGCTGGTCCCTGGGACCGGCGTTATCGGCGGACAGGATGTCGCCGCCGATGGTCGGGACGGGGTCGCGGGGGTCGTAGCGGTAGGTGAGCGAGGCGTCCGGCTCCGCGGGCGCGTTCCTGGAAAGGCTGCCGTCCCGGTGCATGTAGAAACGCACGGGCGTGTGGTCCACGGGCCACTTGTAGGCCACCTGCCAGACGTTGCCCGGCGCCTGGGGGTCGGTCACGTCGCCCATCAGGTAGTAGAGGAGCCTGGATCGAGTATCTGCGGGCTCCTTGCCTTCGATCAGCTCCCCCAGGCTCACCGATTTCACGCCCTCGGGCCACCGGGCGGCGGGGTATTCGAGTCCCTGCATCTGCCCGTGCGTGCCGGCGTTAATCTGGAGGAACGCCCGGCCGGTCCCCGAGAGCGCCGCGAAGTTGTCCACCTGCGACTCGCTGAAGATGTTGTACCAGCCGCCGTTGTTGATGAACCAGATCCGGTTGTCCTTCGCGCGCTCGCGGCAGAAGCGGTGCCACTCGTCCGGGTCGAAGGGCGTGGTGGTCGGCTTCGGCCATTCGGGCACGGGGACGGACTTGTTGGAGAGCCAGCCGTAGAGCTTGCGCCGGACGCCGTTGTGATAGAGCCAGTAGAGGTGGGCGTGCCCGCCGGAGTTGCCCGGGCAGCAGGCGGTGACGTGGGGCGAGTTGGAATAGACGGCCATCACGGCGGCCATGCCGTGCCCCGACCCGCCGATCATGATGACGCGGCCGTTGCACCAGGGCTGCCCCGCGATCCACTCGGCGGTGTCGGCGCTGTCCTCGATCTCGTTGTCGAAGCTCTCCGGCTCGACCGTCTCCCTGCCCTCGGAGTCGCCGTCGCCCCGGACGTCCTGCACGACGAACGCGACGGCGTGATCCTTGACGCGCTCGTAGTAACTCAACGCGCGCCAGCGGCCGTAAGGCGTCCGCATCAAGACGACGGGCCATTTCCCCTCGCCGGCGGGCAGGAAGACCTCAGTGGCGAGACGGACACCGTCGCGCATGGGCATCATGACGTGCTCGTGCCGCGTCCCTTCGGGGAAGGGCGCGAGGGCCTGGCGGAGGCGGTGCGCCTCCATCTCGGCCTGCGTCAGGGTGCCGTCGGCGTCCGCGTCCGCCTCGGGATTGTCGCGCAGGTAGACGGCGAGGGCGCCGTTGCTCCGCGAATCGCTCCCCGCCAGGCAGGCGGGGCCGCCGAGAAGGGCGAACAGCATCACGCCGACCGTGAGCCGTCTTCCCATCGGGTCGCCTCCCTTCCTGCCGCCTACGCCCTGCCCTCTTCGATCATGAGCTCCAGGGGGAACTCGTCCTGCTGGAGCGGCAGCTCGATGCGGGCGTTCAGGCGGGCCGACTCGTAAACGGCCATGAGCACCTCGAACTCGCGCAGGGCGTTCGCCGCGCAGAGCGGGTGCGGGGCACCCTCGCGGATGGTACGGGCGAACATAGTGTAGCTCTGGCGCATTGGGAACAACTGGTCGGCTTCGGCCTCCGAGAGATTAAGCGGCGCGGGCCGCCAGCCGCCGGCCTCCTCGTCGCGGATCAGCAGGGGCGGCTCGGCCCTGTCCCCGGAGCGCCATAGCCGGCCCACCGTGCCGAACGCCTCCAGGTCCTGGTAGGGCCGTCCCGGGAAGCGCACGCCACCGATGAGCATCTCGGCCCGGACGCCGGTCCCGAACTGGAAGGTGGCAATGGCCCCGGTCTCGATGGGGTGGCCGTAGCGGTAGCCGCCGGACGGATTGCGGCCCTCGGCCTTCTCCTCGGAGGGGTCCGGCCTGTCGCGGTAGACCTGTCCGAAGACCCATTCGACCTCCGGGTCGCCGGCCAAATGGAAGAGCAGGTCCACCGTGTGCGTGCCGTCGGTGACGACCTGCCCGCCGCAGGTGCCGCGGACCAGGTAGAGGTCGCCGATGGCGCCCTCCTCGATCAGGCGCCGCATCGCGACGTAGGCGGGGTGGAGCCGGCGCTGGTGGTTGAAGATCAGGGGTATGCCCCTGGCCTCGCACGTCTCGGCCATGGTGCGCGCCTGGCCCATGGACTTCGCGACGGGCTTCTCGCAGCAGATGCCCCGGGCGCCCGCCTCGGCCGCGTGGATGGTGATCTCGGCGTGGCTGCTGGTGGGCGTGGCGACGGCGACGACGTCCGGCCGCGTCTCCGCGATCATCTCGCGGTAGTCGGTATAGACCCGGACGCCGCCGACGCCCTCGGCCAGGCCGGTGGCGCGCTCCTCGTCGATGTCGCAGACGGCGACAAGCTCATACTCGTCCAGGCCGGCCATGGCCCGGGCGTGGTTGGCGCCCATCCCGCAGCCGACCACGACCGCCTTCAATGCCTCAGCGTTTCCGTTCATCATCAGCCCTTTCCCAGGCTCCGAACAAAGGCCAGCGACCTCTCCAGACACTCGAAGGAATCCATGCCCTGCGGCCTGAACATCTCGATCTCCATGACGAGGCGGTCGGGATTTGGCGCTACCTCGACCAGCTTATCGTAACACTCGCGCAGGCCGACGTCGCCGTCGCCGGTGGCGCAGCTTTCCAGCAGCACGCCGCGCGGCTTGCGGTTGCCGATGACGATGCGCTCGTCGCGCCAGTGCGTGCCGACGACGTACGGCGCGGCCAGGTCGAAGGCCGGGTGGATGCGCTCTCCTGCCCAGAAGATGTTCGCCGTGTCCAGGTGGATGAACAGGTGCGGCGTGCGCTCGCACATCTCGACGAAGTCGGAGACGTAGAACTCGCCCTGGTTGTTGATGCCGAGCGGCGTGCCCAGATCGTGGCAGACAACGGCAATCGGCGCCATGCGCTCGCAGATTCGGTCGATCTTCTCATCGACCGGCAGCGTCCTGTCGAAGCGGTGCCCGCAGCCGGCCTTCGTGAAAACCGACCAGTTGCGCAGCACTGGCGTGAGCGCACGGAGGGCGTTACAGATGCGCTCCGTCTCGCGGTCGGCATCGCCGGCGTCCGCGCCGACGAAGTCATAGCCGACGTACGGCGTCAGGTGCAGCTCGTTGTCGGCCAGGAAGCGGCCGAGCCCCTCCCGCTCCGCCTCGCTCATGGCCGTCACGTCCTCCAGCGGCACGCCGGTCTCCACCAGGTCGTGCGCCAGGAGGAACTTCAGCTTTGCGTAGAGCTTGTCCTCGTCTTCGGTCAGGAACTCCGGATACCATCCGTTCGCGTAACCCCAGAGCATGGTCGGTTTCCTCCGAGCCCAATCAAAAACTGTCCCGTCCCGGCCCGCTGCGAGCGCGGGTCACAGGCTGTTCACGAACTCCACCGCCTGCGCGAGCGCCTGCCGCTGGGTCAGGCCCTCGACCGGATCTATCTCCATGAGCATGACGAGCTTATCCGGCTCGGGCGCCTCGTCCAGGAGGATCCCGTATATCTCGCGCAGGCCGGCGTCGCCCTGGCCGGGCACGGCGCCTTTCAGGTGCAGCCCTATCGGGTTGAAGTTGGGGAAGGCGTAGTGGTCCTTGAAGTGCGAGCCCCACGTGTAAGCCGCGCAGGCCCGCGCGGCAGCGACGGGCAGTTCGCCGATCAGGAAGGCGTTGCCCGTGTCCAGCAGCACGCCCAGGCCGGGCGCGCGGCTGCACAGCGCCGCCAGGTCCTCGCCGAAGTGCGCCACCTTGTGGATAGACAACGGGCAGCCGGCGTCGAAGCAGTGCTTCGCCAGCGGCGCCATGGCCTCCGCGAACCGCTCCACCTGCTCCGCCAGGGGCAGGTCGCGGCTGTAGTGGTGATACTGCCGGCTCAGCCCCGTCCCGCAGAGCGGCGTCCGCATCATCTCCGCCAGCGTGTCCACCGCCTGCATGGCCGTCTCGGTCTCCTGCTCGAGCTGGCCGGCGTCGTCGGAGAGCCAGTGGCAGTGCAGGCCCAGGCAGACGTGCACGTCGCGCTCCTGGAGCCAGCCGGCGATCTGTTCGAGCCGGCCCGGCTCCATCTGGAGCAGGTGCCCGGCCGACCACTCCGTCGCGTGCAGGTCATATTCGCCCAGAAGCTCTATCTGGGCGCGGTATGGATCGTCGGCGCCGGCGGTCAGGCCCGACGTCCAGCCGCCGCTGGTCAGTCCCCAGAGCATCTATCTCCTCCCTTCCGAGAGCCGCCCGGGCCGTCCCCGGGCTTTGCCAACCGGAAGCCACGGAGCATAACACACCCGCCGGCCGACGCAAGGGCATCCTGCTTTTTTGGGGGTTCCTCGGCCGGGGGCGGCCGAGCTACACGTCAGACTGGGTGGCGCGGGCGCCCCCGCCCACGGGCGAAACGAAAGCCTCCGGCTTCCCTCGCGAGAACGCCGGGGGTATGCTCGTGACGGGCCTGTCAGTGCGCGGCTACTCGGTCCGCTTGATGACGTGGAAGCCGAACGGGGTCTCGACGACGTCGGATATCTCGCCGACCTCGAGCTTGAAGGCGGCCTCCTCGAACGCCTTGGCCATCTGGCCCTTGCCGAACGTGCCCAGGTCGCCGCCCCTCTCTCCGGTGGGGCCGTCGGAGTACTGGCGGGCCAGCGCGGCGAAGTCCGCCCCCTCGGCCTTCGCCTTCTCGAGCACTTCGCGGGCCAGTTCCCTGGCCTCTTCCTTGGTGCGCTCGGCCTCGGACCTCTCAGCGCCCTCGTAGCCGATCAGGATGTGGCTGGCCGCGACCTCGTCCGGCGTCTCGTCCTTTGGCAGGTCCTCGACCAGTTCGTCGAGCGGCTTGCGCAGCTTCTTGGCGCGCCAGCTCGACACCTCGTAGACCCACGGCGCGTGCTGCGGCGTGAACTCCCTGGCCCTGTCGCCGGCGCGCAGCAGCGCGTCCTTCTTCTCCAGCTCCTCATCCGATTCGGTCCTGGTGACCGTCACCCTGTCCTGTGCGGGGCCAATGGCCGAGAGCTTCACGTAGTACTTCTCGTCCTTCTCGGCCGACTGGATGACGTAGGTCAGCCCGTCCTTGAACAGGCACTTGTAAACCCCGTCCCACTGAAGGCCCTCGACGCTGCCGGCCCGCGCCACGTCGTCCATGCTGAAGTTCGACAGCGCCTCGAAAACGTACGTCAGCTCGGAGGCCTTCGCCCGCTTGCCCTCGGGCACCTGTTGCAGTTGCGCCTTGTCGTCCTCGCCGCGCACAAGGGCATAGGAGTCCTCGCCCACGCTGACGTCCACCCGTTCGACCTCATCCGCCTGCACGGTGACCAGGTCCTTGTCAACGTAGTCCATGGCGGCGGTGTCGAACCAGAGGTAGCCGTCGGTCAGGTACACGGTGTCCTCGCCGCTCAGGCGGACGTAGGCGCCGGAGCCCTGCTCGGCGCTCTTGCCCTTGATGAAGCCGATGAGCGGGTTCCCCTCCGCGTCCCGGAAGGAGACGGCCACGGCCTCGGCGCCGCCCTCGACGACGCCCAGTTCCCCGTGGTTGGCGGCCGAGTCGGTGACCTTCCGCGCACAGCGGATGTCGAGGACCTTGATGAGCAGGTCGTTTATCTCCTTGACGGACGCGGGGTAGCCGGCCTTGTCGGCCACGACGAATCCCTGTCCCTGCCTGCTGAGCGTGACGGTGGAGGAGTCCTTCTCGATGACGATGCTGCCCACGTTCTCGGGCGCGAGGCCCTGTATGAGCAGTACGCCGCTCCTGAACCCCGGCTGGGGGGCGCCGCCGGAGTAGAGCAGTCCGGTCAAGGCGATCAGAACGGCGGCGGCGATGGCAAGGATGGTCAGTTGCCTGTTTGTCATCCCACTGTCCTCCGTGCAGCGTAGCGTTTGGCCCTGACGTGGCGGATCACGCCGAGAAGGATGGCGATGAGCAGGACGCCGGCGGGCGCCCAGACCATGTTGTGCGTCTGGAGGGCGGCCTTGAGCGCCTCGATCTTCTGGCGCTTGCCCTCGTTGAGCTTCCTCAACTGCTTGCGCGCCACGCGGATGTCTTCCTCGATTCTCCTGCGGTCGGCGATGATCTCGCTCTCGAGCAGTCCCGGCTCCTCCTCGGTCCCGGACCGGTGCAGTTCGTTGAGCCTGCTCTCGTATTCCTGGATCTTCTGGTTGAGGGCGTTCACTTCCTCGGCGGTTGCCTGCTCGGCCTTGCGTTCGACCTCCTCAACGACCTTGAACGGCCGGCTGAACAGCCCGCGCGAACGGACGTCTATCAGGTCGCTGCCGCCGGCAAGGAACTCCAGCGAGTTCAGGACCGCCGCCGCGTTGTCGCCGACCGGGCTCTTCGCCCCGAAGAAGGTGTCCTGGTAGGCGATCATGTCAGTTATCATGTCCACGTCCGCGAACACCAGGACAACCGCGTCGGGATCGGCCTCCTTGACCACCTGGACGGGCTCCTCCTCCGGCTCCGCAGGCTCGGGCTCTGCGGGCTCGGCCTCTTCGGCGGCTTCCGGCTCCGCCGGCTCGGCCTCATCCGTTTCCTCGGCCTCGGCGGCCTGCTCTTCCTCATCCCGGCCCGGAGGGCCATCGGGGAAGTTCGTCTTGAGATTGCCGCCTATGCGACAGGCCAGCATGAGCTTCTCCGTGCCGTCACTGACGGCGCGCCTGACCGTTTCGGGGTCGAACATGCTCAGCTCGAACTGGTTCTCGGGCGTCCACGTGTTGGCCACGTCCGAGGTCTCCAGCAGCGGCGTCACGTCGGTCCCCGCACCCTCCACCCGCTTCAGCGCGCCGGCGAACAGCAGGCGCACCGTGTGAAGCTTCGCGGTGACGGGCTCGTCGGGGTTGACGCAGGTCTCGTTCAGGTCCAGGTAGGTGACGATCGGCGACGGGAGGGCGTTCCGCTGGACCGCAGCCGTCACGGCCAGCCTGCTGTCGGTGGCTATGGCCTTCGGGGCCATCTCGACACCCCAGCCGCGCAGCAGGTCGTTGAGGCCGGACGAGGTCTCGTGCTCCATGCCCGCCCACATGTTCTGCGGGTCCTGCTGCGGCTGGTCAAGCACGCAGTGCGGGTCCACGAACACGATGAGCTTGCCGCCCTTCATGACGTATTGGTCGATGGCGAACAGCGTCTCCTCAGGCAGGTCCTTGGGATGAATCACCATCAGGAAGTCAACGTCATTCCCGATGGACTCGGCGTCCGCCTGGACCGCGACGACCTCGTATTCCTGGCGCAGCTGCGTGACAATCGTCCACGGCCGGGGCGGCATCCGCCCCTGCGCCTGCATCATCTGCATCATGTAGGGCGACATCTCAGCGCCCATGGCGGGCAGGGAGGAGAGCACGCCGACCTTCTTCATCTCCCGCCGCGTCACGTTGGTGAGCAGGCGCGAGACGTCGTACTCGACCAGCTCCTGCCGCCCGGGCTCGAAGAAGCCGATCGCGTCCTCCTTGCCCAGTTCGGTCTGCGCCACGAGTCCGAAGAAGAAGCTCTCGTCCTCTGACAGGGGGAACCGCTGGATCCCGTGCTGGATCGCCTCTTCCTCGTCGTCGCTGTAGGCCCGGGGGTCTACGACCGAGAGCGCCAGCAGGCCGTCGGACCGGCGCACGTACTCCTCCAGCAGCGAGCGCACGTAGAGGTAATAGTTGTTGTAGTAACGGATCTGCTCGGGGCCTTTCATGGCGGCCGTCCGGGAATAGTAGAGCCTCAACCGCACCGGCTGGTTGAGCTTGCCGATGATGTTGCGCGTCCCCTGGGACAGCGTATAGAGTTCGTCCTGCGTCAGATCGACCCGGACGCTCCCGACAAGTTTCTGCACGACCAGTATCGAGCAGACGGTGATGATCAGGATCAGGAGCACGGCCAGCGAGGTTCTCAGTGTGCCTTTCATCCCATGGCCCTCCTCTGTCCGAGCGTGACAGTGTTCGCCCAGAGCCAGCCCGCCGCCAGCAGGCCAAAGAACGCCACGTCACGCACCTCCATGACTCCGCGCTGGACGGACTCGAAGCGCGATTCGATGCTGAGGCTCTCGGCCGCCTCGACCAGGTTCATCGGCAGGAAGCCGCTCAGGTAGTTCATCACGGTGGGGCTCCCTGCGAAGAAGAACAACACGCAGACCACGACCGATAGCACGAAGGCGATGACCTGGTTGCGCGTCAGGCCGGAGAAGAAGCTCCCGATGCCCAGGTAGGCCCCCGCCAGCAGGAAGGCGCCGACGTAGCCGGTGATGATCGGCCCGGGGTCCGGGTCCCCCAGGTAGCAGACCGTCAGGACCATCGGGCAGGTCAGCACCAGGGCCAGCGCGATGACCGACCAGGCGGCGAAGAACTTGCCCAGCACGGCCTGCGTCGCGGTGATCGGCAGCGTGAAGAGGAGTTCGACGGAGTTGGTCCGCCACTCCTCGGCCCAGAGCCGCATCGCGATGGCCGGGACAAGGAAGATAAACAGCAGCGGCAGGTTCGAGAAGAAGATGCGCATCGAGGCCTGCCGCATCTCGAAGAAGTTCCTCTGGAAGCTCAGGAAGGCGGTGAAGAACAGGAATATCACCAGGAACACGTACGCGAGCGGCGTGGAGAAGTACGCGCGCAGTTCCCGTTTGAAGACGCTCAGGAAGCCTCTCATGAGACACCTCCCGCCACGCGGGCCTTTCGGCCGCCTCTGGTCAGTTTGCGGAATATCTGGTCCAGCTCGCCGCCCTCGCGCTTGCGCAGCTCGGCCGGCGTCGAGTCCACCAGGAGCCTGCCCTCGTTGATGATGATGATCCGGTTGCAGATGGCGTCCACTTCCTCCAACAGGTGGGTCGAGATGATGGTGCTCTTCTCGGGCGCCAGCTTCTTTATCAGGTTGCGCACGTCGTGCTTCTGGTTGGGGTCCAGCCCGTCGGTGGGCTCGTCCAGGATCAGCACCGGGGGATTGTGCACGAGCGCCTGCGCCAGCCCGACCCGCCGCCGGTAGCCCTTCGAGAGCGTCCCGATCGGCTGGTGCATCACCCCGGTGACGGCGCACGACTCGGCCACGCGGTCTATCGCGGCGGTCCGGCGCGCCCGGTCCATGCCCCGCGCGTCGCAAACGAACTTCAGGAACGCCTCGGGAGTCATCTCGTCGTAGGCGGGCGCGTTCTCGGCCAGGTAGCCCACCCGCTGCCTCACCTCCACCGGGTCCTTGACGATGTCGTAGCCCTCCACGGCAGCGGTGCCGCTGTCGGGCGGGAAGAAGCAACTGAGCATCTTCATGGTGGTGGTCTTCCCCGCCCCGTTGGGGCCCATGAAGCCCAGAACGTCGCCTTTCTGAACCGAAAAGGAGACGCCGTCAACGGCGACGATCGGGCCGAAACTCTTGCGCAGATCCCTGGCTTCAATCATCGGTAGCGCCTCTCCTGCTCAGCCATTATCCATGTGGGAAACCGGGCCGGCCGCGCGCAAGGTCGCGCGCGATCATTCGGGAAGATGTCAGGCCGCCTGCGTCCGCTCGGATCGAAAAACGCCCCGCCGGGCTCAGGCGAGCCTCTGCCCCCGGCCTGCGGAACGCCCGGGGCGGCGCACTTTACCCAGAATTTGCCAACATACTGTACGAGCGAGCGTTTTTCAAGCTAACCGGCCTGATGTAACTCGGCCGCCGCCGGCCGGTTCAGGGGACGCCGTGAGGTCCCGCCATCTGGGACTCAACGCGGGGTGCCATCACAACCGAGGTCTGGATCGGGTAGCCGCAGTTGCAGGAAGTGCTGCCGTACTCGGGCATCATGATGAGCCCGCCCGCCGGCAGCATGCTGATCCAGCAGCTCGGGCGGGTGATGCGCGTGACGGGGGCGTCCTTTCCCGTGCTGAAATCATACGTGCCGCAGTAGCCGGCCCGGTAGAACCCGTTCGTCGCCGAGGCCGACATGGGGGAACACCGGCGCGGCTTGAAATTGAACGACTCGTCCCTGCCCGTCGCCAGGTCGAAGACGCCGATCGGGCCGGGGTAGAAGTTCATCACGATCTTGCCCCCGATGATGTTCGGGTGCATCAGCGCCTGGTTGTGGTTGGTCTCATTGGTGAGCAGACCGGGCTCTTCGAACCTGTGAACGGTCTCCCAGCGGTCCTTCCCCGTAGCGGCGTCCATCGCCCTGAAGCCGTACAGGACGCGGCTCGTGTCCTTCCGGTCGAAGTAGGTCGAGACCGCCAGCAGCGTGTCATCCGCGGCCCGCACAAGGTAGAGGACGTGCTTGGCCTGCATGTCGATGGGGCGCCGCCATATCTGGTCGCCCGTCTTCAGGTCCAGCGCCACGAACCAGGCGTCCTTCTCCACGAATTCGGGCAGCGGAACGTATCCGAGCCCATTTGCCCTGACCCCCTCCTCGCGGCTCTCGGCGAAGTAGATCGCGCCGTCGGCGACTGTGATCGTGGAGTTGAGGATCGCTCCCTCTTCGTACTGCCAGAGCCGTTTGTGCTCCTTCGCGCCCATGACGAACAGCACGTCGCTCACCACCGGCTTTGCGGCGCCGGGCTTGCCTGAAGCGTCGCCGTAAAGGATCTGCCAGTTCCATTTCGTGCCTGCGCGCCGCATGCGAGCCTTCGGGTTCTGGTTCGTGCCGACGACGTGAGAGCCCGTCGAGGCGATGTAGCCCCAGTCGCTCTCCGCGTGAGGGCCTGTCAACTCGCGGACCGTCTCGCCGCTCCCCGCGTCCATGACCCAGCATTGATTGGCCGAGACGCTGTAGAAGTAGCGCTCGTCCACGCAGATGGGGGCGGCGTTGAGGGCCATGATGACACGGCTGGAGTCGGCGATATCCCTCTCCCACAGGTAGGTGCCGTTGTAGGCGTCGACGACGGTCACGTAGTTGTAGCCAAACACGAACAGGCGTCCGTCGCGATAGAGCGGACCCATAGGAGTCATGTGGCGGTTGATGATCCGCTCGGTTCCCGGCGGGCCCATCCACTGCAGGTCGAACTCGACGCCCCGCACCAGAGCGTCATTGCTGTTGGCCGCGTTGGCCGGGTCGGCGTACATGTGCGACCAGTTGCCGGCGCCGGGCAGCGGACCGCGCATTACCTGGCAGTAGCCCGGCATACCCTCCAGGGCGTGCCATCCGGGAATGCCGCCCCCGGGCCAGCCTGTCTCGACGTACCGCCTCCAGTCCGTGTCGGCATCCCTCCGGCCCAGGATGCAGACGCCCCCGTACGGCCGGAGCATCCGGAACACCTCCCCGGCGGAGTAGGAGATCCTCGTTTCCCCGTCGCCTTCCAGGCAGGCGTCCGCCACGATCAGGTTGGCGAAATAGCTGGCGTACGGGACGTTGTCCGCCGGGCAATGATGAATCACCACCCGCTTCCCGTAGAGGCCCGCCTGGGTGAGCTTTCCCCTGGCCAGGGCTACCTTGTCGGGGTCGGTCTCCAGGCCGAGCACGTAGAACTCGGACAGCCGGGCGATCTCGCAGGCCAACTGCCCCTCGTTGGCATCCAGCACCACGCAGAAGCCTGCCTCCCGATCGGTGCTGTTGAGGGCAAGCTCCGCGGCCTGCCTGTAGACGGGCTCGTCGCTGTACGGCGAAGCTGCGGCGGGACGGTGCTCGACCGGTTTCGCCGCCTGGCCTTGCCGGAAACAGTAGATCACGCCCTCGTCAGTGCTGGCGACGAGTGAGCTATCAGAGACCGCCAAGCTCCAGACGTCCCCCTTCACTGCCGAAGTCCAGGTCTGCCGCCCGGTCTTCGGATCACGCACTTCCAGGCGGTCCTTCCCTCCGATGATCAAGGCGCCGCCGACCTTTATCATGCACAGCGACTCCGGGGAAACCTCCTGCTGCCACCTGGTCACGGAATCCAACTTGCTGACGATTCTGCGGTCCTCGGACCAGACGAACCACGTGCCGCCGAAGTTGGGGAAGCGGGGGCGCTGTTCTCCCGTCGCCGCATGGAGGGCCTCCAGGAACTTCGCCTTGTCCAGCGCCAGCAGGGCGTTCTGAAAGCCCCGCTCGGTCCGAGCGCCGGGGGGGGCACGGTAGGTTCTCAGCAGGTACACGGTGTCCCGGTCGGAGACGATGGACTGGGCGAAGATCGACGTGACGCGGCCGCGCGGCTTGCCCTGAACTCGAATGGGATACTTGCTCGGATACTCCTCCAGCCCGGCGCGAATGTTGATCACTCCGCGGGAGGTCGGGCCGAAAGCCACCACGTCCTTCGCAAGGACCACTGCCTCCATGCCGCCGCCGGACCGCCGGTAATCGAACGGCATGTCGACCACGAACGAACCGTCTTTCCTGTTGACCTCGACCGGAGAAGTTCGCCCCGTAGGGACGTACATCACATCGCCATCCACCATGATGTGGCCCTGGAACGCGGTCGCATAATCCGCGCCAAGTTTTCGATCCCAGACAGCCCGACCGGTTTCGGCGTCAACTGCGCAGAGATGCACCCCGTGCGGCGGAAACAGACCCGCCGCGAAGTAAGCTACGCCGTCGGCGACCGTGACACCCGTGCGAACGGGCCACTGGGACATGAACCGGCCGTTGTTGATGGCCCATCTCTGCCCTTGGCCCGGCGCGTGCCTCCAGACCTGTCTGCCAGTATCGGCCTCAAGGCAATAGGCACGCCCGTCGTCGGCGCCGCAGTAGACCTTCCCGTCCGCGTAGGTCGGGGCGAGCCGAACGGCAGCGTCGCAGTAGAACGTCCAAAGCACCTCACCGCTCTTCACGTCCAGGCAGCGAACGCAGTCCTCTGTGGAAGACCCGTGGAACACCTTCCCCTGCGCGACGATGGCCTGGTCCGCGTAGTCGTGCGTGATGGCCGGGATGAAGCCCTCCTTGATGTGGCTCTTGCGGAAGGACGGGCTTGGCGCGTGGGCGTACTGCCTTGACCACGCAAGGTGCAGGGGCGCGGTCAGGGCATCGTCCGAAGCGCCGGTTCTGCCACTATCGGCACGGTGCGTGGGCCAGTCGGCCGACACAGCGACCTGCAGCGACGCCACGAGCGCGATACTCGCCAGAACTCTCGACGCAGACATATCGCCACCCTCCCCAAGTGCAGGGCATACGTGACGCCGTCACTCAGACGGACGGCCACAGCATCACGCCCGCGGGGACCCCTGTAAGCCTACCTTGTGCGCCCGGGCGCTGCAAACCCTTTCCCCGCCGCCGCACAGGAAAGCGATTGACAACTCGCAGCCGTGCGGTTAAACCCATACCGGCAGCAAACTGCCGGTCAATGGGGAAGGGATACTCAGCCGCCGGAACGGCGAGGAGGAAGGAATGAGGGGCTCGACGCAGGCGCTGGTCGCCGGTCTGATGTTTGCCGGGGCGCTTTGTTTCTGCGGTGTCAGTCAGGCGCAGCAGGAGACAACGCCGACAGTCACGGGACCGGGCTACGTCTGGTGGGAGGGCGAGGACGCCGTCGAGCTCAGCCCCGCCGGGCCGGCCGGGTGGACCGTCGAGAGCGTCGAGGAGATACTCTCCGGCGGCAAGTGGCTCAGCTCCCGCGCCAGCGAAGCGCCCCAGGGCGGCTCCGTGGCGACCTGGAAGATCAACGTCCCGGAGACAGCCGAGTACGAGTTCTGGGCCCGCGTGGGCTGGCGAGGATGGGCCGGCAACGACTGGCGCTTCGACGACGGCGACTGGGAGACCGAGGAGGCCGACTCGGCCTACAGCCAGGTCGTCCACTTCATCCGCTACCGCCCGGCGTCCTGGACGATGTTCGGCGTCGTGAAGCTCGAAGCGGGCCGGCACACCTTCCAGGTCCGGTTCCGCGAGGGCGAGCGCGCCGGCCAGGGCTTCGACTGCTTCACACTCTCGCGCTGGCCGTTCGTGCCGCGCGGCAGGTACCGCCCCGACGAAGTGATTGACCCCGTGATCCCCTCCTCCCCCGCCGGCGCCGGCTGGTGGCCCTTCCAGACCGTCTACCGGCCCGGCCAGGTGAAGGTCATGGACATGTCCTTCCTGAACGAGCCGATCGACTCGCACGGCTTCGTGACGATGAAGGACGGGGAGCTGCACTTCGAGGACGGCACGCCGGTGCGATTCTGGGGCGTGAACGCCTCCTACTGGAGCAACCGCATCGTCTACCCGTCGCACGAGGCGGCGGACCGGTTCGCCGAACACCTCGCGCAGTACGGCGTCAACTGCGTCCGCCTGCACCTGCTGCACAACACCAACAGCCTGATTGACAAGTCCCGCGACGACACGCAGCACTTCGACCTGGAGAAGCTCGACAAGCTGGACTACCTCGCCGCGGCGCTGCGCAAGCGGGGGATATACTTCAACCTGGACATGATGTTCCACCGCATGTTCAGGGAAGGCGACGGGATCGACCCGGAGCTGGTCGGCGACACCAAGGACGCCGACGGTTACAACCGGAGCTGGGCCGCCGGCAGCGCCGCCTTCTTCCACCCGCGCGCCGTCGAGCTGAACCGCGCCCTCTACAGGAAGCTGCTCGAGCACGTGAACCCCTACACGGGCAAGCGCTGGCTCGACGAGCCCGCCATGGCCATGCTCACCGTCCAGAACGAGCAGTCCATCTTCTGGGGCACGACGAACATCCACAAGGGGCGCACGAAGGAGATCCTCGACGGGCTCTACGCGCAATGGCTCAAAGACAGGTACGGCACGCAGGCGAAGCTCGCCGCCGCCTGGCAGGTCCAGGGGCAGCGCTCGCCCTTCGCCGGTGGAGAGAACCTGGACGCGGGCGTGATGCACCTCGGCGGCGTCGGGTCGCAGTCGCAGGGCCACGTCGCCCGGCGCGGCCTGGACCAGATCCGGTTCCTCTGGGACGTGGAGACGGGCTTCTACAGGGGCGCCATCGAGGCGATGCGCGCCTGGGGCGTGCGGTGCCCCATCATCACGTCGAACTGGCGCGGCGCCGGACAGACCACGCGCCTGGTGCTCCAGGCGTCCACGCTCGGGGAGATCGTCGACCGCCACGCCTACTGGGGCCGGAACGTTCCCCTGCTCAGCGCGGTCGGGCACGGGATGATCATGCAGGCCTTCGACCAGGCGGCCGGACGGGCCTTCTGCATCTCGGAGTGGAACGCCGGGGTCGGCGGCGAGTTCGTGGCGGAGGTCGCCCCGCTCATGGGCGCGGTCGGCGCCTTGCAGGGCTGGGACGCGTCGTTCCAATTCTGCACCTCCGGCCCGACCTGGGAGCCCTACCTGAAGGGGCTGAACATAACGCCCGGCCACTACGCCCTCTTCCCGATAGCCGCCGTGCTCTTCCGCCGGGGTGATATCGAGCCGGGGGAACTCGTCTTCGAGAGGCGGCGCGACCCGGCCTTCCAGTTCAGCTTCGCCGCGGACCAGCGCGGCGCGCCGCCGGAGGCGCTCGCCGTCGGTCGCGTCCAGAACCGCTACGTGGACGCGCCCGCCGAGGACCTCATCCGCCAGGACCTGATCGACAGGCTCTGGGATAAGGAGCAGGGGGTCGTGCGGGCCAGCACCGGCGCGTTCGACTGGCACTACAAGGACGTCTGGATGCGCCTGAACACCGAGCGCACGCAGGGCGCCTTCGGCTCGCTGGCCGGCAGGACGGTCGAGTGCGACGACGTGCGCGTCGAGACGCCGAACCCCTTCTGCGCCGTCATCGTCACCGCCCTGGAGACGAAACCCATTCCCGAGGCGGGCCGGCTGCTGGTGGCGGCGGTCGGCCGGTCGCAGGACATGGGGCGCAGGCTGACCCAACTGCCCCAGGGGGCGGAGGCGACCGTGCCCCCCTGCCTGATGGAGCCGGTCACCGGGACCGTCTCGGTGCGCACGACGGCCCGGAAGGTTTACGCCGTGGACGCCGCGGGCTACCGGGTCGAGGAGGTGCCGGCCCGGGCCGAGGGCGGCCGCCTCACCTTCCGCATGGAAGGCAAACCACTGGTCCTCTACTACGAGCTGACGCGGTAGGCGGGCCGGAAGAACGGCACGGAATCAGACACGGATTCACACTGATTACACAGATCAGCAACACCGGCAACGACAGGCACGGATAGATGTCGAGCAGGGGCGGAGCCGGTCTTATCCGTGTCGGCGGAGTCGTCAGACCATCCAGCGGTGAATGCCCCACCAGGCAGCCGCCGTGCCGACTGCCACCACGGCGCCACCCACAAACGCCTTCAGCGCGAGCGGGTCGTCGAAGCCGTTCCTGATGCATGCGTACAGGCCGAGCCCTGCCACCGAGAGGCCGCTGGCCAACACGAGACATCCGAGGACCTGCCACCCGGCGGGCGTCATCGGCTTATAACGTCCAGGTATCCACATATCCCCGGGACCTCCGTCACCCTCCGTGTCCCCCGCTCGGCCTTCGTGGCCCGCCGTGGGGCAGGCGAAGCAGGCTCTCTCCGTGGTCAGCCTAGCCCGTCGCACTGCCCGAGTTCTCCGTGTCGCCAGCGCCGTCGTCGTGAGCCAGCGCTTCCGCGTATACACCCTCCAAAAACCCGACGTACATCTCCCTTGCCCTGCCATAGCAAGACCTGTGGAGGAAGTACAGGGCCGCGAACAACAACGCCGCCATTGACAGAACGACGAGCAGCGTTCTCACGTCGCCCTCGGAGGCAGCTCCCAGCCCTGTTGACAGCAAGCCAAGGGTCACAGGCCAGCGAATGGAGAGCATCGCAGTCGACGGGGCAATCCTGGCCTTCAGAAGACTGCCGGATCCGGACGCAGCGATCTGTCCCTTCAGCGCGAACCACATCCCATGCCAAGACGACGGGGGTGCGGTCCAGTGCGAGCGAGGAGCCGCCTGTATCTTGAACCGTCCGTTCGGCTTGATGTGCACGTGGTAGAAGGATTCCTTCGACAGCAGGTCCAGCTTGACGTGCTCCCACGAACTGCTCTGCGCGTGTCGAGCAAGGGTCGCAACGGCTTCCTCAACCGGAACGTCGAGAGATATCTCTATTGTCTCGGGCACCAATGATGCCTTTGCCCCTGGTTGGGGGTGTCTATCCGTGCCTGTCGTTGCCGGTGTTGCTGATCTGTGTAATCAGTGTGAATCTGTGGCCGCCGTTGCCGTGTCCGTTTTCGTCTATCCGTGTGAATCCGTGTTCATCCGTATCCCATAGAAGCCTCTCCGTTTCTCTCCGTTTTTCCTCCGTGTCTGCGTGGTAATTCTTTGTTGCGCTGCCCGCTACTTGAAGACGACCTCGTAGTAGATCGCCTTGTCGCGCGCGCCGTCAATGGTGAAGGCGCCGTCGGCCACCGGCAGCGTCCGCCCGGTTACGCGTCCGTCGTGGTCGAGCACGTTGACGGCTGCAATCTGCCGGCCTGCCAGGCGCACGCGGGCCTTCACGGGCTCCAGCAGGATGGGCGCGGCGCCGTTGTCGAGCACACGGCCGTCGGGAGCGAAGTATTGGAAGCCGCTGTTGCAGTTGCGGGCCACCGCTGAGAGCAGGGCGCGCCGGGCGTCGGCCAGCTTGGCGTCCTTCTCCAGCGCCGTCAGGAAGAGCGAGGCGTAGGGACACTGGACCGTGACGTCCACGTCGCCGAGTTGCACCGTGCGGCCCTCGGCAAACCCCACGACCGCCACCGTGCCGGCCGTGTTCACCGTGATGAGCCCCTTGTCCGAGGAGTCCCACGTCAGTTGACCGGTCGCAGACGTGATGACCGAGTCCCTCTGGTACCTGGTCATGTCGGGGAAGGTGCTGGGCTGCGGCCCGTCGGTGAACTCGACGACGACCCGGCCTGCGGCCAGCGCCTGCGGGGGCACGGTGCCCTCGAAGACCTTCACGTCACCCGACTGCGTGACCCTGTCGGAGAAGGAGAACTCGCCCTCGCGCAGCTCCGGCAGGCTGACACGCCGCGCGGAGATGACGGGGCCCTCCTCGACGTCTCCGCGCAGAACCATCCGTGCGAGCGCCGGGAACTGGCCGATCTGCGTGGGCACGTCCACTTCCCACACGCCCCAGGGGAACGTGCCGGCCACCTCGGCGAGGCCGGGCCGGTTGGAGAACGACTGGAACTCATAGGAGCAGTCCCAGCCCTGGAGGCCCATGCCGTAAGCGGCGATGACGGCCGGCCCCTCGGCGCTGTAAAGCGACGGGTAGACGCTGACCCACTCGGAGAGCCCGAACGGACGGTCGGCCACCTGCTGCAGGCCGCTGCCAAAATAGCCGCTGCCGGGGCTGCCGAGCATAGTGTAGAAGATTTTACCCCTGCCGCCGGCGTAGTTGTGGCGGTCTATGTAGCCGACCAGGTAGTCGGAGCGCAGATTGTAGTAGTGCGGCACCATCGTCGGGGCCTGCCAGGGCGAGCCGACCAGCGGGCCTTCGTAGCCGGCCTCGCGTATGGCCCTGACGAAGCGGCTGTAGAACGCGTTCTGCACGTCGTGGAAGAAGGCCGCGTTGTCCAACATGCGCCGGCGCTCGCCGGGCCCGGTGCCGGGCAGGTAATTGTCGCTCACGTACCACGGGTTGCCCTGCAGTCCGATGTTGCGCGCATCGAGCGTCTCCGCCGCCTTGAGCGACCCGAGCCAGGCCGCTGCCAGCGCCTCGCGGGAGCCGTATTTCTCCTTGAGCCAGTCGGAGAATTGCTCAACAAGGCGCTTGTGATAGGTCGGGCAGGACTTGAGGATGCCGTCCGTGGTGTAGAAGAAGATGTCGTCTTCGTTCTGCAGTTCGATGAAGGACAGGGTGGGGTCCTCGGCGTAGGTCTTGCCCGTGTGCGGGTTGCGGTGTTTGAGGAGGTTCACGACCATCTGGATCATGAGGTCCTGCACGTCCGGCGCGATGTTGATCAGCCCGTAGGTGCTGCCTTTCAGGTTCGTGGCGATCTCGTCGTAGGCCAGCAGGGCGTCCTTGTTGCCGGGTGCGGGCTTGAAGCCGAACGTGTGGGAGAAGCCGTAATAGACCCCCTCTTCGGTGAGCTTCGAGCAGAAGTAGTCCAGGCGCTCGAGGCCCTTGGGATCGAACTTCGTGGCGTCTTCGCGGTCTGCAATGCCCTCCCAGCCGGACGGGCCGCAGAACTTGTGGAGGCGCACGCCGTTGACGCCGTACTTGGCGAACCGCGCGGCGGTCGCGTCCGCGCCCTCTTGCTCGGGCGCGCAAAGTGCGTAGGACAGGTTCGTGCCCCAGAACTTGACCGGCGTGCCGTCCTCGAACTGGAAGCCGTCGCCCACCATGCGCACGCCGCCGTGCTTGCCGGCCGGCGCGTCCAGCCAGTCGTTCATGCTGACAACGCTCGGGCCGTTGTCGTTCTCGGGCGCAAACTCAAACCAGTCCGGCCCGGCAATGGCCTTTACGTACTGCGCCTGGTCCTCCTCCGAGCCGAGAAAGCGGACGGGCC
The DNA here is from genome assembly GCA_964592385.1 of uncultured candidatus Brocadiaceae bacterium. Lineage (GTDB taxonomy): Bacteria > Planctomycetota > Brocadiia > SM23-32 > SM23-32 > CAZQEQ01. The sequence goes on from CAZQEQ010000005.1 coordinate 20,647, forward strand.
CCGGGAACGTCCACGTCATGGTGACGGCGGCCTTTCCCTGCTTGAACACGCCGTGCGTGAGCATCACGCGCAGGTTGCTGTTCTCCAGGCCGACGTCGCAGGCAGGATCGAGGGCAATGTTCACCTCGCCGGCGTCTGTGAGCTGGAAGGCCAGCTTGGAGACCTGCGCGATTTCGGGGGCACGAGGGACGGGCAACGTGATGGGCCTCTCGCTGCCGTCGGACAGCGTGGCCACGATCCGGCCGCGCTCTCCGGCGCCGCCCATGGTGAAGCCGACCATGAGCATGATCAGGGGCACATCCCTGTCCGCGCTCAGTTCGTAGCGCCAGGCGACGGAGCGGTCGCCGGACTGCTGCGCGCGGCAGGAGACGTTGATGACCTGGCCCTGGTCCTTGTCGATCGTGAACGGCGCCGCGATCTGGAGCACCCCGCCGGCCGCCTTGTCGGTCGAACGCGGGCCTGGCACCCACGACCACCTGGGCCCCCATCCGTCCACGGAGGTCCTCATGACGGGCTGGTCGTCCCGCAGGATCCACACGGCGAACGAGTTGTCCGGCATGGTGAGGGCCGTCCACTGGCCGCCCGCCGGCGTCGATGCGGCCAGCGCTGGCACACAGACCAGGATGCAGAGACCGACGAGAAGGAACTGCTTTGTGCTCAAGAGTGCGTGCATGTCACCTATCCTCCCAGAACCTGGAATGCCGGGCGCCTCCCACGGCGCCGGAGTCGCCCACGGTAGCGCCGCGAATTCGGCCCGTCAAGGAGCACGCCGGCCTGCTGCGGGGGCGGAGCCTGTCTTATCCGTGTGAATCCCAAGGGGAACGGCAACGGCGGCCACAGATTCACACTGATTACACAGATCAGGAACGCCGGCAGCGACAGCCACGGATCAATACCTATCAGCAGTGGCAGAGCCGGCCTTATCCGTATGAATCCGTGTCCATCCGTGTCCCATAGAAGTCTTTCCGTCTTCCTCCGTGCCCTCCGCGTCTCCGTGGTGATCCTGTGCCGTTGTTCTATCCGAGTTCAACGCGGACCTGGTGCGTCCCGCCGTCGGCGAAGACCTGGACGAGGTTGCCCTCCACCGCCCGCCCGTCCACTTCGAGCCGGGCCACGCCCTTGCTGACGTGGCGGGGGTTCTCCACGACGATGCGATACGTGGCGCCCCGGAACTCGCGGGTGACCGTGAAGCCGTCCCACGCGCGCGGGATGCAGGGGTCGATCCGCAGCCCGTCGTAGTCCGGCCGCACGCCGAGGATCCACTGGGTGACGGCGACGTGGCACCAGGCCGCCGTGCCGGTGAGCCAGGAGTTCTTCGCCTCGCCGTGACGCGGGGCCGCCCGGCCGGCGATCATCTGGGCGTAGACGTACGGCTCCGTGCGGTGCACCTCGCTGGCGTCCTCCAGGTAGGCGGGGGCGAATCGGCGGTAGAGGTCGAAGGCGCGGTCCCCCCGGCCGAGCACCGTCTCGGCGATGACGACCCACGGGTTGTTGTGGCAGAAGACGGCGGCGTTCTCCTTGTAGCCGGGCGGGTAGCTGGATATCTCCCCCAGCTCGGGGTGGTAGCCGGAGTAAGGCGGCGCGTGCAGCTCGATGCCGTATTCGGTCTCCAGGTGCTCGCGCACGGAATCGAGGGCGCGCTCCGCGCGGCCGTCCTCAACGCCGATGCCGGCCATGACGCAGAAGCCCTGCGGCTCGATGAAGATCTGCCCCTCGTCGCACTCGGCGCTGCCGACCTTCCGGCCGGCGTCGTCGTAGGCGCGCAGGAACCACTCCCCGTCCCAGCCGTGCTCCAGGACGACGCGCCGCGCGGCGTCCACCTGCGCCCGGGCGGCGTCGGCCTCGTCCTCCAGGCCGCGGCGCCGGCACATCGCGACGAACTCCGGTCCGATGAAGGCCAACATGCCGGCGATCAGGACCGACTCGGCCGTCCGGCCGTCGCGGTTCTCGCAGGTCTGGAACGACTCGTCGGGGTCCGTCGAGAAGCAGTTCAGGTTCAGGCAGTCGTTCCAGTCCGCCCGCCCTATCAGCGGCAGCCCGTGCGGGCCGAGGTTGGCGACGACGTGGCCGAAACTGCGCCTCAGGTGCTCGAAGAGTGTCGCCGCCCTCGCGGGGTCGTTGTCGAACGGCACCTGCTCGTCGAGGATCGAGTCGTCGCCGGTCTCGCGGAGGTAGGCCGCCGCAGCGAGGATGAGCCAGAGCGGGTCGTCGTTGAAGCCGCCGCCGACCTCGTCGTTGCCGCGCCGGGTGAGGGGCTGGAACTGGTGATAGGCGCCGCCGTCCTCGAACTGCGTGGCCGCCAGGTCGAGGATGCGCTCCCGCGCCCTGCCGGGGACCATGTAGACGAAGCCGAGCAGGTCCTGGTTCGAGTCGCGGAACCCGATGCCGCGCCCGATGCCGGACTCGAAGTAAGACGCGCTGCGCGAGAGGTTGAAGGTCACCATGACCTGGTAGGGGTTCCAGGCGTTCACCATGCGGCAGAGCCGCTCGTCGGCGGCCTCCAGTCGGTACTTGCCCAGCAGCCCGTCCCAGTAGGCGCGCAGGTCGGCGAGGGCGCGGTCCACGTCCTCGGGCGCCGCAAAGGCCCGCTGCATGGCGCGCGCGCGGGACTTGTTGACGACGCCCGGCGAATCCCATTTCTCGCCCTCGGGGTTCTCCACATAGCCCAGCACGAAGATTAGCGACCTCTCCTCGCCCGGCCCGAGCGCCAGCCGCACGTGATGGGACGCGATGGGTGACCAGCCGCTGGCAACGGAGTCCCGCGACTCGCCCTCGAACGGCACCGCTGCGTCGCCGAAACCGTTATACGGCCCGACGAACGCCTCCCGGTCCGTGTCGAAGCCCTCGACGGGCGCGTTGACCGAGTAGAACGCGTAATGGTCCCGCCGCTCGCGGTATTCGGTCGTGTGGTAGACGGCCGGGCCGTCCACCTCGACCTCGCCGGTGCTGAAGTTTCGCTGGAAGTTGGTCATATCGTCCAGCGCGTTCCAGAAGCAGAACTCAACGCAGGAGAAGACGGACAGCTCGCGGGGCTCCTCGCCCAGGTTGCGGAGGGTGAGGCGGTGCACCTCGCAGTCCAGGCCGACGGGCACGAAGGCGAGCAGCGTCGCCCGCACCCCGTTCCGCTCGCCGGCGATGGACGTGTAGCCGAGGCCGTGGCGGCACTCGTAGGAGTCGAGGTCCGCCCTGACGGGCAGCCAGCCGGGCGACCAGACGTCGCCCCCGTCACGGACGTAGAAGTAGCGGCCGCCCGCGTCGAGGGGGACGTTGTTGTAGCGGTAGCGCGTGAGGCGGCGCAGGCGGGCGTCGCGGTAGAAGCAGTAGCCGCCGGCCGTCTGGGAGATGATGCCGAAAAAGCGCTCGGAGCCGAGGAAGTTGATCCACGGGTAGGGCGTGCGGGGCGTCGTGATGACGTACTCGCGCGCCGCGTCGTCGAAGTGCCCGTAACGCATGTTCCGCCCTCCGGGGTCGGTTCTGGAATGGCCCGACAGCAAGTGCGAGGCCCGGCGGGACCGGGCTTGCAGGCGCAAGCAGCGCTGACACGTTAGGTCATGGCCGGCGGGGCGTCAAATGCCGGCGCGCAGTGGCCCGCGCGGAAGGCAGAGGCGGGCAGCCGCAAAGCAAGAAGGCCGGCGGACATCACCGGCCTTCCTTGCAGCGCTATCGGCGGGGCTCGGGGCCGTCCCCGCAGGGGCGCGGCCCCGGACCGCCTTGTTTCCGTCAATGCGTCTGACAGGCTTGCGAGCCCGGCGGGCCGCAGGCGTCAGAAGTCCACCTGGAACCTCGCCATAAAGGCCTCCGCGTCGCCGTCGAGCGAGAACACACGCTCGCCTTCGTGAGAGCGTGCCTTATCGATGCCCTGGGTCACGTAGTTGAGCATGAACCGCATGTTCGGGTTCAGGTACCAGTTCAGCCCAAACGTGAGACCATCGAGCGTGACATCTTCCTTGTAGGAGCTGTTCTTCTCGCTTGTGGCCTCGCTGTAGCGTACGGCTACCTCCCAGGCGCCCCAACCGCCGTCGCCGTCGAAGTTGTTGTTCGGCGTGACGCGGTCGAACCCGCCGGTGCTCCTGTTGTAGACGCGGTTCTCACCGGTCAGGAAGTAACTGGCGTACACATAGTAACCGTCCGAATCGATGTCGGACGCTCCCTTATCGCCATTGACGTCACCGGTGAAGTACTCGCCCTGCAGCGAGAGGGGTCCGAAGACGGTTGCCGCCTCAAGGCCGAGAGTGGAGGCATCGTCGACCGGGTCGATACACCACGCCCCGCAGCAGAGGGGGTCGAACAGGTGAGCCTCCGCCAGCACCAACGCCGTCTCGTATTCGTCGGGGTCGCGGTGCGTGTACGCCGCGCCGACGTGAACCAGCTCGCGGCCGTCGTTCTCGTAGTGCGGCAGCCACGTGGCACGCCCGGTCAGGGCGACGCCGTCTTCGGTCGTGCCCCTTCTACCGTCCACGAACACACCGGCCGCCCACGTCACCCGCTCGTCCGACGCGGTGTCGGAGACGCTGATACCGGTGTTGCGGCCAGGCGCGTTGTAGGCGACCGGGAGTGCCCGCTCCATGAAGGTGATGAACCTCTGGCTGGTCACCATCTCCAGGCTGAAGGGCTCCTTCTGGTGCCCGATCTTGATCACGCCCGCCGGCAGGAGTTCGTCGACGGTCATGTAGGCGTCGGTCACGGAGACGTCATCGCGGGCGTAGCCGCAAGAACAGGAGTCTCCCGAACTGTCGAACTCGACTTCCAACCTGTAGCCGACGACGCCGTAAGCCGTGCCGGCCATGTGGAGACGGGTCGAACGGAGTTCGACCTGATCCCCTGCCCATTCACGGAAATCCTCCCGATAGGAGAAATCCCCGCACTCGCAACTCTCACCGATGGCGTAGAACTCGTCGTCGGCGTCCAGATCCGCCCAGTCGACGAAGACCCGGCCCCCGATGTTGAGCGTGAACGCTCCATCGGGACTCTGGAAGAAAAGGCCGTTGTCCCAGTAAGGAAGCAACGGCACGCCCTCCACCTCTTCCGCCGTCATCACCCGGCCGGCCTTCAGCGCTGCCAGCTCCCTCTCGAGCTGCTCGACGCGCCCCTCAAGGCCGTCAGCCGCCAGTGCGGCACCGGCCAGAGCGAACGACAGCGCCAGTGCCAGCATGAGAAATGTTCTCGATGCCCTGTTCATTCCGTACCCCCCTGCCTTGTACCGTGTTATCCAGAACTAACAACCTGGTCAAACCTGACAGGTTCCGCCGGTCGCCGACCGTGACTGCCGGTCGGTCGGGAGAACCCTGCCCCTCCTAGACCTGGCAATTCCCCTTTCCAGTTGATGGAATGCTGGCGTATGGACGACTGGTTTCCATCCACGGACCGCTCACGCTCGCAGCCCCGTGGCCAGACCTCCCCCGAGTGCTCAGGATGGTACCACATCGCCCTATCGCAAAGCAAGTAGAATTCTGACATGCCCTACAGGGCCTCGCGGATTAGAGTGACTCAACCAGACCGCGGGACAACACCCGCAAGACAAGGGTTTTCCCCCTGCTCACTTCGTCACCCTCTTACGCGGGCCTCTCCAATCCCCCCTGTGCGCCGGGACGGCCCTGCCCCCTCAAGGCGGCCCCACGCCGCAGGGCGGGAACTGAAGCAGGGCGCAGAAGCCCTGACGTTCCCCTGACTGAATGCAAACAGAACGCTTGACGAACCCGCTATCGTCCGAATACAATGCCCCGCCAACGGCACCGAGCGCGGGCCGCGGCGGGACGAGGAGAGCAGTCCGTGGGACCTCGGGCCACGGGTCAGTCGGTCTTCCGGCAGAGGAGCAGGACCATGAAGGTCAGGAGTTTGATGGCGGTTCTTGTCGTTCTGGCCGTGATGTGCGTGATGGTGCAGTCGGCAAGTGCGGGGACCGCTCTCCCGGGCCAGCCCCCGATTGGGTACTGCGTGTGCTCCCCCTGCGGCTGCTCAATAGTCGTGGGCTACGATGGTGAAGGGTACGCAATATGGGAATCTGTGGATAGCTGCCCTGGTGCGCCCGGTTGCTACGTGCGCTTCAGCAGCGTGATGCTCGCCAGGTGGCTGTCCACGCTGGGACCCCTGACGGCGCTCCCGGACGGATTCGGCGAATGGGACGACCTGAACCAGTGGCAGACGGCCGGTGGCTGGAAGATCAGCCCGGGCAAGGCCAGCTTCAAGAACAAGGGATGGGGGAAGACCCCGGGGTCGAAGTACTCCATCTCGCCCAAGTGGGTCGGGCCGGACGGAAACCTTTACTCCGGCCCCGAAGATGGATGGGAAGACTACGCCCCGACCATGATGTTCGTGTTGCCCGACCTTGACCTCGACACGTGGCGGTTCACGCTCGGCTCGGAGACGGCATACCGGCGCACGGAGAACAACGTGCTCGGCCGCGTCAACGGCAAGGAAGACAAGGCTGAGGCACTGTCCGAGACGCTCAGGTTCGTCTGGTGGAACGAGACGGCCAACGTCAGCCTGCTGGTGCCGATGAGCCGTGAGGAGCACGGGAGCAACTTCGACGCCCTCGACAACACCGGCATCGGCGTCATCCTGTGCCCCATGTACCGGCTGTTCCGCGAAGAGGTGCACGGGTTCAACACGCAGGTCGGCTTCGACGTCGGCTACCATCACTCGGAGTACGACGAGGAAGACCAGCTCGACCAGCCGGTGGGCACGACGCCTTGGGGAGTCGGCGACTTCGAGAGCCCCGACTACCTGACGGCCGGCGTGATGGCCGGCGCCGGCAAGACGACCCCCGTCGGGGACCTCTCCCTGAGCCTGGGGCAGCAGTGGGTCTGGGACATGCACAAGAACGGAATGCTGGCCGGCAGCAACGTCATGGACTTCACGACGGCCATCTTCCGCTGGTACACCGCGCTCTCGCGGCACCTGCACGTTCACAGTGACACGACGATGTCCTACACGGACGACGTGCCGGACGAGTGGGACGGCACCACGTACGCCACGTCCGTGGCCGTCGGTTACAATGACACCAACTGGGGCGTGACGGGCACGGTGACCAGGGACTGGATGGACGACAACATCGACGAGTGGATTTACGCCCTGTCGTTCACGCTGCAGTGGTAGGGATGTGACGCGCGCCGGACTGCTCGGCAGCACGGTTACCGTTTGGCCATCTTTTCGGGGCGCGTGAGTGCGCATCACGAACCGCACGGCAGCATCCTGGCTCTTCGGGGCGGCTGCACTGACGGCATGGCTGGCCGGATGTGCGACCGCCCCTCCTCCCTCGCCCGCCCAGGGCGCGGTCGATCACTTCCCCTTCAAGCACATCCCCCTGCGCGAGGGTGACATCGTCCTGTGCTTCGGCTCCACGCTGCCGTCCCTGCTGATAGCCAGGTACGGCATCCCCGCCGGCCCGTATTCGCACTCCGGCATGTACTATCACAACGAAGAAGGCGTCGGGCGCATCCTCTCGATGGGGCCGGAAGGGCTGGAGTCGGTGCACCCGCTCGAGTTCGTGAACCGCTACGAACTGGCGGCCCTGGTGCGAATGCGGGGCGACGCAGACACACAGGTCCTGGGCGAGACCGCCCGCGAACTCTGGGAGCACAACAAGGCGGACCCCGTGCGCTTCGACCACGCGCTGATAAGGAAGACGGACGACAGCGCGCGGCTCTACTGCAACGAACTCGTCTCCCACGTCTATGGCCGGAGCGAGCTGCCCGATCCTTTCGCCGGCCCCGCCGACGTCAAAGAAACCTATTGGACGGAGCGCGTGCTCGCCCGGACCGGCATCGACCTGCTCTCCTCCGTCTCGCCCAACGCCGTGCTCTCGTCGAGCGAGTTCGAGGCCCTGGCCCAGATACAGAAGAAGGAGCGGCCCGAACGCGGCGAGATCATAACGTCCGCCATCCTCGACCGCATCCGCTTCTACGCCGTCGAGCAGCACTACGAACCCCGCAAGCCGAGCCTGGGCTCCAGGCTCATCATCGCTCTGGAGAAAGCCGTGCTGCTGCGGGACTACATAAACGAGCTGCCCAACCCCGAGCAACGGGACGTCTGCTACGCCATGGCGGAATACGTGGCGCAGTGCAGCCTGCGGACGCTGACGCTGATAGCCCAGAACGAGGGCGAAGACTGGCCGCCGGAAGACGTTCGTGAGTTGACCGAACGCGTCTGCGACGCATACCGCGACAGGTACTTCTGCCCCCGGGAGGAACTGTCCGAGGACGCGACGGAATGAGGCGCGGCGAGCGAACCGATCCGGTGCTCATACTGCGGTTGGCCGTGCTGCTCGGCGTCGCGCAGGTGATGCCGGCCGGATGCGCCCTGCCCCGCCCCGGCCGGCAGCAGGACCCCTTGCTGGCAAGTGCGCTCTCCTACCAGGCGTTCCCCGACCCGTCGCGCGATCCCCGCACCTGCGCGGGGGCCTTCTGCACCGTTCGCAGCTACTGCGGCGTGCCGGCGGCCCGGCACGCGGCCCTGATGTTCGACGCGGAGTTCCGCTCCCTCCAGGAGACCCTCGGCGGGGACGCGAAGGGAAAGACCGACGTGACCCTGCACGCCACGCTGACCGATTACCGCACCGCTGCCGGCTTCCCGCCCGTCACGCCGAACTCCCGCGGCCGCTTCCATCCGTTGACCGGCCAGATCCACGTTGCCGTCGTGGCGGAGGAAGGGCCCGGACCTTCCGCCGTGCTGCGGCATGAGGCCGCCCATCGCTACCTTCACGCGACCTTCGACTTCCCCGTCCCGCAGGGCTACGCCGATTCCGTCCAGGGGGAGCGGCTGCTCTCGGTCCCGTGGTGGCTGCACGAGGGCCTGGCGGCCTGCATGGAAGCCGCCGGCGCCGACGACAACGGCTTTCAGGCCGGGCTCGTCAACAGTTACAGGCACAGGGAGCTGCGGCACCGGCTTCTGAACCGCGAGTGCCCGCGGCCGCGCGAGGTGATCGGCAAGCCGCTGGGCGCCCCCTTCAACAGCACGGACTACGCCGTGGCGTGGGGCATCGTGCACACGCTCATGTACCACGGGGACCCGGCGGTCCGCGCCGAGCGGCGTCAGCGCTTGCGGGCGTACCTGGGCGAGTGCGCCGCTGCGTTCTTCGATGAACCCGCGGGGGACTTCGAGGCGGAGTTCGTCGCGTCCGGCCAGCTGGTCCCGGACTTCGACGAACTGTGGCGCGCCAGGATCGCGCGCCGGTCGTTGGAGCAGTTCGCGCGGACCTTCCTGAGCGAAGGGCAGACGCTGGACCAGTGGGAGGAGCAGTGGCGCCGGGAGGTGTTCCGCCTGCGTTGAAGCCGACTCCGCCTCGGACCGCCTGCCGCCTCATTGCGCCAGCGGCGTGCCGGATAGCAGCGTGTCCAACTCCCGCTTGAGCCGCTCTTCGAGGTCGGCGGACAGTCCCACGTGAACCGCCTGGACCGTGCCGTCCTTGCCGATGATGACCGTCTGCGGGATGCTAAACGCGCCGTAGAGCATGCCCACGCTCATGTCGCTGTCGAGCGCCACGGGGACGTTCAGCTCGTGCCTGGTCAGGAACGGGTGGATATCCTCCGGCGCGTCGCCCTGGTTCACGGCGTAGAACACGACGCCTTTCTCGGCGTATGCTGCCGCGACGCGGGCGAGCACGGGCATCGCCCTGACGCACGGGCCACACCAGGTGGCCCAGAAATCGAGGATGACCACGTCCTTGCCGGTGTGCCCGCGGAGCGCGACCTCCCCGCCGTCCAGCAGCGGCAGCGTGAAGTCGGGCGCAGGCTTGCCCAGCAGGTCGGTCTCCTCCGGCATGGGCGGGCCGGCGAAGAGCGAATCGACCTGCTCGGCGCCGGCGGGCGGGGCGAACTTGAAACGCTCCTCGGGCAGGTCAACGTCCACCTGCCAGTTGGTGAACTGCGCGGTGACCTCCATCTTCACCCCTGCCATCTCAGGCCGGCTTTCCGCGGCTCTCTGGATGGCCTTCGACAGGTCCGGCACCAGCTTCCACACCAGCGGCCTCTCGCCGTCCAGCACCCATATCTGCCAATCGAAGAACTCCTGGGCGAAGGCCGCCCGGCGGTACTTCACGCCCCCGATCTCCTCGGTACCCCCGTATTTCGCCTCGCGCACGCCCGCCGCGATCTGCTCGTAGGGACTGCTCGCAAGCAGGGCGGCCAGGAACGGCCAGGTGTGCATTGTCAGCGCGCCCATCATGGCCAGCTCCCGTTCCGAACTCAGCCCGTCGAGGCTCGCCGGCGCCTCGCTGACGACGTAACGCCTTGCCATCGGTATAGATACGTGAAGCTTCCGCCCGTCGCACTGGACCGACATCCCCGTCACCCCGTCTGCCGGGACGATTGACACCTTGTTGGGCCTCTGCATCGCCACCTTTAGAACCGACGTCCGCTCGTCCTTCGTCCCCACGGCCTCGATCTTGGTTGTGATCGACAGATCGCAGCTGAAGCTCTTCAGCCCCCCGTAGTAGTCCGATATCTGCCGGACCAGCTTCTCGGCGTTCGGATCGATCTTCCCGGGCAGCACCGCCTCCTGGCCCCGGGCGACGCTGCAAATCCCCGCCAGGGCAAGCGTTATGGCAAACGCGGTCGCACGCATACGCATGGTTTCTACCTCCCTCGCGGCGGGCGCCGCCCGCCTTCACGCCGCCGCGCCGGCCGCCGGGCCTCCTGGCCCCGCCCACCGACGCGACGCATCCCCACCTATGTGCATTCTCGCAGTTACGCGCAGCCCTGTCAAAGAGGCGCCGCCCGCGTCACCCCCCCTGTCAACCGGACGGCATCGGGCTGACACGTGACCGGGCCCGTCGGCCAACGTGACCTCTTTTTCGGACGCCGCCGCGCGCCGCAACGTGCGTCGCGCTTCCCCCGACGGGCCCCGCGCCCTGACCGGTTCGGCGGACAGAACGGCCGCCTTTCGGACGCAATGCCGCCCGCCCGGACACCCGCTCCGGAGCGACACTCCCCCGCCCTCAGCGCACGACCGTCCCCGCCGTGATCCCGAGCACGCCGAGCATCCCGCGCGGCCCCCCAGCCGGCTGCAGCACGTCTATCTTCTCGACGGCGACCTCGGGTCGCGGGTTGCGCCACTCCATGCTGTAGAGCACGCCGATCTTGTCGGCCACCGCGGGTATCCCGAAGCTCGTCACGGCGGCCGCCTCGGGCAGCGCCACCGGCTCCGCCTGCTCCCAGTGCGCCGCGTGCCGCCCGACCACGACGGGCACGGTCGCCTCCTCGCCGTCGGCGTAGTGGACAACGTACCTCGCCAGCTCGGTCCCGTCGGCCGAGCGCGGGACGAAGGCCGCGTGCAGGAAGTAGAGCAGGTCGGCCCTGGCGCCGACCTCGATGCCCCGGACCTCGGCCGGCTTCCGCAGGTAGCCCGGCAGGCCGAGCACGATGCAGTTCGGCACGGGCGCCGTGGCGTAGTCGGGAACGTGATACGTGACGCCGCCCAGCTGGCGTTCGCCCACCTGGAAGTTCGTCAGGTCCTCCCCCTTCTCCCCGCCGAACCATCCCTGCACCCCGCCGTGCTCCGTGCCGTACGCGTTGCACCAATCGGTAAGGTTGACGGTCTGGAACCGCACGTTGGCGCCCGGCACGGCGACGGTCGTCGAGCCGGAGCCGACGCCCATGTTCTGAAGGATCACGCCCACCAGGTTCCGCTTCTTGCCCACGTTCTCGGGGTTCGGCTCCTTCGCCATGAACTTGACCTGGCTCAGGAAGACGCCGCCCGCGCCGCGCGGGAACGCCACGAGGCCGCCCACGCTGTCGATGAAGACGGCCTTCTCGGGCGGCTCGGCGCGCAGGAACTCCACGTTGTCGATGCCCACCAGTCGTATGTCAGGCGCGTCGGGCCGCATCTCCTGCCACGAGCGGATCACCAGCGTTATCGTCTCCTTCACCTGGCGCGGCTCGGGCAGCTTGATCTCGTTCACGTCGGGCGAGACCGGCAGCGTCGTGCTGACCTTGCTCGACTCGTCGCCGTCGAACACGACGTCCAGGTCCCGGATGGCCCAGTATATGGAGTTGCTCCAGATGTTGACCTGGGCGATGGTCTCCGGCCGGCGCAGCTTGAAGGTGAGCGCCTTGCTGTCCGCCCCCTCCTCGATCCAGACCGACATGTAGTAGCGCCAGTGGTCGGTGCTGGACATGCCGTTGACCAGGTTGTAGGGCACCCGGTCGTTGTGCTCGCCCAGGGGCACGGGGTCGTACTGGAGCGGGTCCTCCGGCCCCTCCGGCAGCACGCAGAACGGGGCGACGTTCAGCCCGTCAATCACGTGGCTGAACGTGTTCATGCTGACCCACTTGCGCCCGTGCTGGACGACCGTCGGGCTGATCAGCGCCACGTCGCGGTTGCCCAGCGTGGCGGCCAGCGCATACTGCGAGTTCTCCATCGTCACCCGCTCCAGGCGGAACGGGCGGATTATGTGATCCGTGCCCATCAGGGCGTTGAAGGCGTCCACGCCCGTCGGGTCCAGCCCGCAGAGCATTATCCAGCCGCCGGCGTCCTGGAACGCCTCGGCGCGGTCCTTGATCCGCGCCAGCTCGGCCAGGTTCTCCGGCGTCGCCTTGACGACGGCCACCTTGTAGCGGGCGGGGTCAACGGCGGCCGCCAGGCTGTCCGCTGCCTCGCACTGCGCGCCCGTGGCGGCAACGTTGTCGGCCAGCAGGCGGTCCCCCGGCGCATAGACGGCCGCCACCCCCGCCGCCGGACGGTAGCCCGAGTAGTGCTCGATCATGTTGCGCAGCAGCACGTCCGCCGCCGGGTCAACGCCGAGCTTCGCGCCGACGCGCAACTGGCACAGGACGATGACGCCCCGGCCGCAGGGGACCTCGATCAGCGCGCTGTGCTTCAGCTCGTCGCCGCACTCCGCCAGGCTTCGCGCGCCCTTGGACGGCTTCACGTAAACGCGCTTGCACGTCGGATGGTCGCCGGCCCAGTCGATCAGGTCGTCTTTGCCCAGGTCCTTGAAGACCGGCGTGCCGAGCGCCTGCGGGTGAACGTAGCCGTAATAGTGCTCGGTGACGTCCAGCGGCGCGGGCAGGCTGCGGCCCGCGGCGGGCACTTCCTGTTCGAGAACGACGACGGCCCCGCCCAGGGCCGCGAACGAGAGGATGTCCTGGCCGAACGCCTCGTCGGCGGTCAGCGCATCCGGCCCGATGATGAGCAGGCCGCCCATCCGCTTCGAGTCGGCCAGCTTCTCTATCTTGCTGCACGCCACGCCGGCGGCCTTCAGGAAGGGCTCGACCTTGCCGGACCGGTCGAAGAGCGTCACGGGCACGCCGGTCCGCACGGGCGCGCCGGTCGGCAGCACGGGCACGCTGCGCACGTCCACGTAGGGCTCCGCGCCGGCCTGGCTGCTCTTCAGCGTGAGCACGCCGTCCAGGCGCCCGCCGGCGGGCGGCGCGTTGATGACAAGCGTCTGCTCCCGGCCGAACCCGGGCTCGACCTGGAGCTTCACCGTCTCGCCGGCCACCCGCCGGCCGCCGACCTCGTAGGTCCACTCGAAGGTCAGCGGCTCCGCACTCAGCGTATCGTTCATGACCTTGAACAGCAGCCGGTTCTCCCGGCCGGCGAAGAGCCGCGTCGTCTGCTTGCGCGGGATGACGTAGAGGTCGTGGAAGACCTTGCGGCCGTCCTCGTAGGGCGACAGGTTGTCCCACGGGAAGAAGCCGGCGGCATCCGCCCAGCGGTAGCCGCCGTAGAGCATGCGCAGGTACATGGCCTTGCCGCGGTTGGCCGCATCGCGTCCCTTGAACGCCTCGTCGCCGAGCGCGTAGGTCCCGTATCGCACCTCGGCGGCGAAGGCGCTCTCGCCGACGATCCACGGCACGTCCCTCTTCCAGGCCCAGCCCGAGGTGGTTATCCGGTCGGAGAACTTCTCCAGCGTGTAGGCGTTCTCCGGGTACCAGTCCAGGCTGCCGTCGGGGTAGTGGGGGCTGTTGATCTCGATCCGGCCGCCCAGGGCCCCGCCGCCGCCGACGCTGTAGGGGCGCGTCGGGTCCACCTTGCGCGCCGCCTCGATCACTTCGCTGAAAAGCTCCTCGACCTGGTCCAGCACGTCGCGGTAGCGCAGCGTCCCCGTGATGTAGAGGTACTCGTTCTCCGCCTGGTACATGATGACCGACGGGTGGTTGCGGTAGGCCCTGGCCAGTTGCTCCAGGTGCTCGCGGTTGTTCTCCCAGACGGGCTCGTTAGGTATGAGCACGTTCTCGCCCTCGGCGTTCTTGCCCCTCTTGCCGAAGGCCTGCGTGATGAACATCCCGTCTATCATCGAGCAGAGGCGGCCGGGGATACCGTTGCGGTCGTAGAACTCCAGCCGCTCCTCGCGCGTCCTGAGGAACTTGCTCGTGGTGCGGTTCTGACTGAAGCGCGTGAAGCGGTCTCCCTCGCCGCGGAACGCCGCCAGCCAGCTCTCCCCGTCCCAGGGCCGGCCATAAACGTTAACCCAGTTCCAGAAGTTGCGACGCACGCCGTTGATGTAAACGCCGGTCCCCTTGATCGTCACCTCGCGGAAGCCGAACAACTCCTCCTGCACGTCCACGGGGGCGTTCTCCGTTATGGTGGTGCGCAGGCGGTACAGGTCCGGGCCGGGCACGGGCCACCAGAGCTTCGGGTCCTGCCAGTCGCCGGCCACCGTCGTCACGGCGACGCCGCCGGCGGGCACGGCGAGGTCCGCCGGGCCGAACTTCTTCTCCACCGCGCCGGTCCCGTCGTTGACGGCCTCGCAGAGCACCCGCACGCTGCGCGGCCCGTCCGACGCGTTCCGCACGGTCACCTCCGCCTCCAGCCGCTTGTCCCGGACGGAGGTCTTGACGAACACGTCCTCGGTGTAAACGTCGCCCACCGCCACGAGCGTGACGGGGTTGACGATGCCGTACTCCGTCCCGTCGCCGTCGCCCTTGGTGCTGGGGTAGATGGGCGCCAGCCAGAGGACGTTCTTGGCGCTCCAGTTGTGCGGCAGGTTCCTGAGGGCGTTGACTTCCTTGCCCTTGTAGTTCTCGCTGTCGAGCGCGTAGTAGTGCCCCTTGATGGCGACGGCGATCTCGTTGACCTCGCCGGGCCGGACCAGGTTCGAGACGTCCTGGTCCCACGGGATCCAGACGCCCTTGTGCGTGCCGGCCAGCCGGCCGTTGACGAAGACGCTGGCGATGAAGTTCGTGCCGCTGAAGTGCAGGTAGAACCCGCGCCCCTCGCAGCCCTCCGGCACGTCCACCCGCGTCCTGTAAACGCACCGGTGCCCGAAGACCATCTCGTCCTTGGCCCACAGGCTGCCCGGCACCTGGAAGCCCATCCAGCGCAGGGGGTATTCGTCCGGCGACGGCAGCTCCATGACCGGCTCGAAGCGGTCCACCGTCATGTCCGGATCGTCGAAGCGCGCCAGTTGCCAGGGGCCGTCCAGCTTCAACTCGGAGCGCGCCGCGCCGGCGGCCGGTGCGGGGAAGCGATAGACGTGCTCGGCCGCCTGCTTGTCGATCTCGGCGTCATAGGTCTGGCCCGGCTTGAGGCCACCCTCGGGCACGAAGCGCCCCTTGGTCAGCGCCACGCAGTCCAGCCCGACCAACATGCGCTCGCCCTGCGCCACCCTGGGGTAATGGATCTGGAGGGTCGTGGGGCCGGCGGCGAGATCGGCCTCGCCCAGGTGCAGCCAGGCGATCTCGAACCACTCGCCGAGGGCCATCACGTTCGTCGTGCGCACCTCGTTCGAGACCTCCGTCCAGTCTCCGTCGCCCACGCGCCAGCGCAGCGCAGGCCGCAGGCCCTCGAACGACACGCGCGCCCAGACCTCGTAGCTGCCGGCCTCCGGCACGTCCACGCCGTAGTCCAGGTGCCATCCGTCCGCCGGCACCTGGGACTGTGTCGCCCCGGCGTCCAGCGCCTTCAGCAGCATCTTGCCATCGGAGAGCAGGTGCGGCTTCGGGGCGCTCGCCTCGAACTCGAAGTCCGCCTTCGCGGGCGTCTCCCCCTCCGCCCACGCGAAGGCCTTCGGCTCGGCGAGGCCGGCCTGCGCAAGTGCGGCACACGTCACGAAGGCGACGGCCAGCAGGCGGCAGACGGCATGGCGACTACGGCGTGCAGAAGCGGACATACCTGATCCTCCAGGGCGGGAAAGACAATCCAGCGGCGCCCGGGCCTGAGGCCCGACTTCCCGGGAACGTACATAGCATACAGGCAGCGGGCCGCCGTTGCGAACGTCGCGGGGGGTAACTCAGCCGGCCCGGGCTGTAGCGCGGCCGCCCCCGGCCGCGAGCCTCTCAGGCAAGGACGCCTGGCGGGTTAGAGCCACCTTGTCAACTTCGGAGAACCCGTGTCGGAACAGGTCGGGATGCCGGCGTGTGCCGAAGAACCGTCATTCCGAGTCCCGCTCAGGCGGGCGCGCCATTCGTCCTCGTCGTCGAAGCTCTGCCGATGCCGGGGAGGACGAGAACGAGAACGATTGCGGCACGAGCCCGTAATCTCGATCTTGAAGGTGCACTGGTGGCCTGATGAGGAAGTCACCTTGGGTTTCGCAGGTTATCTCTGAACCGGGCGCGGGGCGAGACGCCCCGCCTACCCCTATCTGGGTAGCCCCCGGCGTCTCGCCGGGGGGCGCGAGCACAAGGTTCTCAGTTGAACAGGCCACCAGCAACAAGCAACTAACGGTCTAGGCTCTCCCTCAGCATCCTCCCCGCCAGCTTCGCGTCGGCCTTGCCGCGGGTCGCCCGCATGACCTGGCCGACCAGGGCGCCGAGGGCCTGCTTCCGGCCGCCCAGGTAGTCCTGGACCGCCTGCGCGTTCTCCTCGATGACCCGCTCGATGATGGGCGCCAGCTCGTCCTCGTCGCCGATCTGCTCGGCGCCCTCCTCCTCGACCAGCGTCGGCGCGTCCTTGCCCGTACCGATCATCTTGCGCATGATCTCGCGCGCGACCGTGGCGTTGATCGTACCCTCGTCGATGAGCCGGACCAGCCCGGCGAGCCGGTCCGGCCCGACCGGGAACTCGGCCAGCGTTACGTCCTGCCCCTTCACGTCCGCCAGGACGACGTTCATGATCCAGTTGGCCGTGCTCTCGGGCGCGTCGCGGTGCCGGACGCAGGCCTCGTAGTAGTCGGCCGTCTCCTTCGAGTCCGTCAGCACCGTCGCGTTGTACTCGCTGAGGCCGTACTGCTCGATGAACCTGCGGCGGCGCCGGGCGGGCAGCTCGGGCACGGCCGCCCGAACGCGGTCCAGCATCTGGTCCGTGACCTCGACCGGGAGCAGGTCCGGCTCGGGGAAGTAGCGGTAGTCCTGGGCCTCCTCCTTCGAGCGCATCCGCACCGTCCGCAGCCGGCCCTCATCCCACAGGCGCGTCTCCTGCTGGACGGGTTTGCCCTCCTGGAGGAGCCGGCTCTGCCGCTTTTCCTCCCATTCCAGGGCGCCGCGGACGGCCTTCATTGAGTTCAGGTTCTTTATCTCGACCCGCGTCCCGAGCCCGTCGCTGCCGGCCGGGCGCATGCTGATGCTCGCCTCGAACCTGAGCGATCCCTCCTGCATCTTGCAGTCGGAGACTTCGGCGTAGAGCAGAAGCTGCCGCAGGGTCTGCATGAAGGCGTCGGCCTCCTCGACGCCGTGCATGTCGGGCGCGGTGACGATCTCCAGCAGGGGCGTGCCGGCCCGGTTCAGGTCCACCAGGCTGTAGTCGGCGCCGGGGCCTTCGGCGTGGAGGTTCTTGCCGGCGTCCTCCTCCAGGTGGACGTTCAGGATGCCGACGCTCCGCGCCTCGCCCGCGACGATGATCTCCAGGCGGCCGTCCTGGCCCAGGTTGCAGTAGTTCTGGGATATCTGGTAGTTCTTGGGCAGGTCGGGGTAGTAGTAATTCTTGCGGTCGAAGAACGTCGTGCGGTTGATCTTGCAGTCGAGGGCGAGGGCGGCGCGCAGGGCCAGCTCGAAGGCATGCACGTTGAGCACGGGCAGCACGCCGGGCATTCCGAGGCATACCGGGCAGGTCTGGCTGTTCGGCGCCTGGCCGAACCTGGTGCTGCACCGGCACCAGAGCTTGCTCTCGGTCAGCAGCTCCGCGTGCGTCTCCAGCCCGATGACCGGCTCGTAGTCCATTTCGCCCTCCAGGCTATCTTCCGGCAAGCGCGGCCCGCTCAAATGTACCCTCGGGCGCCGGGCGCGTCAAACCCGGTTCCCCGTGCCCGCCACCAGGTCGCAGGCGCCGCACCGGCGGCATCCCGCCGTGCGGCAGTCGGGGGTCAGCTCGCCCCGGAAGGCCCTCGCCCGCTCCTCCAGCAGGAACTCCCTGCTCAGCCCGAAGTCCACGTGCTCCCAGGGCAGGAACTCGTCCTCGGGCCGCTCGCGCGCCGCGTAGAAGTCCATCGAGAGCCCTTCCTCGTCGAAGCAGCGCTGCCAGCGCTCGAAGGAGAAGTGCTCCCGCCAGGCGTCGAACTGGCCGCCCTCCCGGTGCACGCGCTCGATGACGCGCCCGACCCGCCGGTCCCCGCGCGCCAGGACGGCCTCCAGCAGGCTGCACTCGGGCTGAGTGAACTTGTAGCGGACGCTCTTGAGCTTTGCGTTGCCGAGGATGAGTCTCTGCCTGGCGCGCAGCTCCTCGACCGGCGCCATCGGCTCCCACTGGAAGGGCGTGTGTGGCTTCGGCACGAATGGCGCGATGGTCACGTTGACGCGCCCCGGCCCGCCGCCCGCCTCCCGGCGCAGCAGGCTCACCCGCTCGCTCAGCGCGGCTATCCCCGCCACGTCCTCCAGCGTCTCGGTGGGCAGCCCGAGCATGAAGTAGAGCTTAACGGTCCGCCATCCCTGGCGGTATGCCTCCCGCACGCCCTCTATCAGCTCGGCCTCGTCTATGTCCTTGTTGATGACGTGGCGCAGGCGCGCCGACGCGGCCTCGGGGGCGATGGTCAGGCCGCTCTTGCGCACGCGCTGCAAGACCTCGGGCACCAGCGAAAGCTCGTCGCTGACGCGCAGGCTGGACAGCGACAGGTTGATCCCGTGCGGCTCCGCGAAGCCCGTGATGCTCCCCATCAGGCCCGGGAAGTCCGGGTAGTCGCTGGAGGAGAGCGACATCAGGGCGATCTCGTTCTGCCCGGTGGACCGGTATGCCGCCTCTGCCAGTTCCCGCAGCGCTTCGACCGTCCTGGGACGCACGGGCCGGCGCAACATGCCCGCCTGGCAGAAGCGGCATCCGCGCGTGCAGCCCCGCATGATCTCCAGCGTTATCCGGTCGTGCACCGTCTCCAGGAACGGCACGATCGGCTCGATGGGGGAGCGGGCCGCGTCCAGGTCGCCCACCTTGGAGGCCCGGACCCTCTCGGGGAGGCCGGTCTCGGTGGGGCGGATCGCCTGCACGGTGCCGTCGTCGCCGTAATCCACGCGATAGTGGGCGGGCGCGTAGACTCCGGGAAGCTGCCGCGCGGCGCCCAGGATGATCTGTTCGCGGCCCTGCCCGGCGGCCTTCGCCGCGCGCACTAACTCGGCGAACTCCACGATCACTTCCTCGCCGTCGCCGGGGAAGAACAGGTCTATGAAGTCCGCCATCGGCTCCGGCGAGGCGGCGCCCGGGCCGCCCGCGATGACGACGGGGTCGTCGGGCCGCCGGTCGGCGCTCCGGATCGGTATCCCCGCCAGCGCCAGCATGGCCAGCGCGTTCGTGTAGAGCAGCTCATACTGCAAGCTGATGCCGACCACGTCGAAGGAGCGGACCGGCCGGAAGCTCTCCAACGCGTAGAGCGGGATGCCGTGCTCGCGCATCTGCTCCTGCATGTCCGGCCAGGCGGCGTATGCCCGCTCCGCGCAGGCCCAGTCCAGGCCGTTGATTATCGAATAGAGGACCTGGCAGCCGAGGTGCGACATGCCCACCTCGTAGACGTCCGGGAACAGGAGGGCGAAGGAAATCTCGACGTCGGCCGGATCCTTGCGCACGGCGTTCTTCTCGCCGCCGATGTAACGGGCGGGCCTCCGCACGTGGCACAGGATGCGACGCTCCAGCAGGTCGTGGATGCGTCGCGGTTCTGTGATCGGTCGGTCCATGTGCAGGGCACCCCGGGGGAGAGTGAGACAGCGAATCATGAGTCTATCACGGGCCTCGCCATGCGTCCACCGAACGGCACGGAAGCCTTGCAATGACGGACCTCCGCCCGTAGAATACCGGCGTCCGCCGGGGGGCTTGATTGTCCGTCTTCTCTGCGCGGTTCTCGCGGCCAGCCGTCCTCTCTGTTCCGGGGGAGCGGCACTCGTTCAGGGGATCAATGTGACGCTTGGGGTTGCATTCGAGACCGAAGAGTGGCGCCGGTTCAGCGTGCCCCACGTGCTTTGCCTGGTCGGCGAGCACCAGTACCTGCTCGACACCGGTTCCATTTCCGTGGCCGTCGACCTTCGACTGAGCGTCGAGGTCCGCGACGCTGAAGGGCAGTTCTCCGTGTCGTTCGATGGAGCCGGTTCGGGCCCAGAGGTTCAGGAGCTTGCGGAGAGGTGGGCGGCGGTCCTTGGCGAGCTGACCGTGCCGGAGCCGTCCGTTCTCGGGGGCCGGGCGGTGCGCCTCTGTTTTGACGAGCGGCTCTCCGCCTGCCCGCCGGGGGTATTGCTCACTTCGCCGGCGGTCGCCGCTGCGCTGACGGTGGCCGTCCTGAGCCAGACGGGCGCGCTGGCGGGGCTGGCGAATGCGGAAGTGGCGGACCTCGCCTGCCGGGTCCTGCAGGCCGTCCGGGCTTCCAATGAGGACCCGGGCCGGTTCTATTCCTCGGTCCTGCTGTGCCTGGGTGGCGGCGCCGCCTACGTGGAGCCGGGGGAAGAGCCGATGAACGTGCAGCCGCTCCTGCCGCCGGACTCGCTCCTGGTGGCGCTGCTGCCCGGGGCGCAGGCGAGCACTCGGGGCTCGGACTGCGACCGGGAAGTGCGGCAGGCGCTCAGCTCAGCGCTCCGGGAAAAGGAGAACATCCTCGAAGGCGACGACGCCGGCCTCACCGCCCTGTTCGAGCTTGGCCCGGACGTCGTGGAGGAGGGCCAGGTCACGATGCTCTACGGCCTGATGCGCGTGCGGCAGATGCTCGACGCTTTGCTCGAGTACCTCGGCGAGCCGCTCGCGGACAACGATCTGCTGGCGGAGACGTGTGACGAGGAGAGCGCCATCCTGGCGGACTACTTCGGCTTCCCGGCCGAGCCGTACCGGGCCCTCCGGACGCGGGCGGCCGAAGCGGGGGCGCTGGGCTCGAAGCTGACGTGGCTGCTCGGCGGCTACCCCGCGAGCATAATCTTCGCGCCCGGCCGCCGCGACGAGGTCTGCGCGGCGTTGGCAAAGCACTTCCCGGACGCCGCACTGACAGCGGCCGACGTGGATCCGGCCGGCCTGCGCTGGGAAGGCGGCGAGGAGGACCCCGCGCCGCTGTAGACTGCCTGTCCGCCGCCGCGATGCGTTCGCGCGCCCCCGCATGACACCTTACGCCATTTGCATCGGGCCATTGCAGAGAAACGAGCGTGGCGTAACATGGGGCGCCGGGCATGGCACACTCTTGCAGGGAGCGGAAAATGGCACAGCGACGGATCGGGCTGAACCTGGTGACGCTCAGGAACGGGCGGGATGCGGACCTGGTGACGGAGACCCTGGATCGGGTCCGCCGGGCGGGCTTCCACGCCGTGGGGCCCTGGGCGGAGACGCTTCAGGGGTGGCGCGAGTCCGGCCGCTCCATGGCGGACCTGGCGCGCGAGATCGAGGGGCGCGGGCTGAAGGCGGACGAGATCTGCGCCGCAGGCGTCCTGGAGCCGGATGGCGCCGTTGCCAGGCCCCGGGAGCTGTTCGAGTGGGCCGCCGAGCTGGGCGTGCCGGCCGTCATCAGCATCTATGGCCAGCCGTCGAATCCCCTGGACAAGGTCCGGGACGACTGGGCGGAGTTCGTGCGCGGCGTCGAGGACATCGGCGTATCGCCCGCCTTCGAGTTCATCGGCCCGTGGCCGCAGTACAACTCTCCCTTGCAGGCGTGGGAGGTGATCCGCACCGGCCCGGCGCTCGGCAAGATGGTGTTCGACACGTTCCATTTCTGGCGCGGCGGCTGCGACCTGACGGAGATTGGCAGGTTCCCGGGCGAACGCGTCGCGCTCGTCCACCTGAACGACGTCAAGGACGTGCCGAGGGAGACGGCCAGGGATACGGACCGAACGTATCCCGGAGAGGGCGTTATCCCGCTCGGCGAGACCCTGTCGGGCCTGATCGAGAGCGGCTTCGCCGGCCCGTTCTCGGTGGAGATCTTCGGGGAGGTCCAGGGGCAGGACCCGGACGAGGTCGCGGCGCGCGCCTTCGAGGCGGCCGACCGCGTCGTTCGGGCGCTCTGAGCAGTTTCGGCAAGGTTCGGTGAGGTGACATGAAACGGAATGAGACGGGTCGGGACGATGTCGCGCTGATCCCGCGGGAAGTGCTCTTCGGCAATCCGGACCGCGCGCAGGTCAGCCTCAGCCATGACGGCCGCTGGCTGGCCTTCCTGGCACCGGCGGAGGGGGTCCTGAACGTGTGGGTGGCGCCGCTGGAGGCGCACGGCGAGGCACGCCCCGTCACGGCGGACAGGGGGCGCGGCATTCGCTCCTACACATGGGCCCACACCAACGAGCACGTCCTCTACATCCAGGACAGGGACGGCGATGAGAACTGGCACGTCCACGCCACGGAGATCGAGAGCAGCAGGACGCGGGACCTGACGCCGTTCGAGGGCGTCCAGGCCCGCATCCAGCACGTCAGCCCGTACCGTCCCGATGAGATACTCGTGGCACTGAACAACCGCGATCCGAAGTTCCACGACGTGCATCGCGTCGACATCCGCAGCGGTGCCGTGGAACCCGTGCAGGAGAACCCCGGCTTCGCCGGCTTCATCACTGACGATAACTACGCCGTCCGGTTCGCTGAGCGCATTACCCCGGATGGCGGCGCCGAGACGCTCAGGCCGGCGGCGGACGGGGGGTGGGAGCCCTTTGTCCGCGTGTCCCTGGAGGACGCCTTGACCACGGGACATGCGGGATTCGATAAGAACGGACGGGTCGCCTACTGGCGCGACAGCCGGGGGCGGGACACGGCGGCACTGGTGGAGATGAACTTGGAGACGGGCGAGGGGACGGTGCTGGCCCATGACCCACGCGTGGACGTGGGCGGCGTCGTGCGGCACCCCACGGAGAAGCATCCCCAGGCGGTGGCCTTCACTTACGACCGGCAGCGCTGGGAGGTGCTCGACCCGGCGGTGCAGGGGGATTTCGAGCGCCTGGCACGCGTGGCCGACGGCGATTTCTGGCCCTCCAGCCGTACGCTTGATGACTGCCACTGGATCGTGACGTACTCGGCCGATGACGGCCCCGCACGCTTCTACCACTACGACCGCGAGGCGGGGGAAGTCCGGTTCCTTTTCAACAGTCGTGACGACCTGGCGGGCCTGCCGCTGGCGCCGATGCGGGCGGATGTCGTGCGCTCGCGCGACGGGCTCGACCTGCTCTGCTACGCCACGCTGCCGGTCCGGGCCAATCCCGACGGCCGGGGCCGTCCGGGCGCGCCCCTGCCGACGGTGCTCGTGGTGCACGGCGGCCCGTGGGGGCGGGACGGGTGGGGCTTCAATAGCAACCGCCAGTGGCTCGCCAACCGGGGCTACGCCGTGCTCAGCGTGAACTTCCGCGGCTCGACCGGCTTCGGCAAGGCATTCGTCAACGCCGGCAACATGGAATGGGCCGCCAAGATGCACGATGACCTGATCGACGCAGTCGAATGGGCTGTGGCTGAAGGCATCGCCGATCCGGAGCGCGTCGCCATCATGGGCGGCAGCTACGGCGGCTACGCCACGCTGGTCGGGCTAACGTTCACACCCGAGCAGTTCGCCTGTGGCGTGGACATCGTGGGCCCATCCAACCTGCTCACGCTCCTGGAGACCGTTCCCCCTTACTGGACGCCCATGATCGAGATGTTAACCCGGCGCGTCGGGGACCACAGGACGGAAGAGGGCCGCGAGCTGCTCCAGGAGCGTTCGCCGCTGAACCTAGCCGACCGGATCTGCCGGCCGCTTCTGATCGGGCAGGGGGCCAACGACCCGCGCGTCAAGCAGGCCGAATCCGACCAGATCGTCCAGGCCATGCAGGATAACGACATTCCCGTCACCTACGTGCTCTATCCCGACGAGGGCCACGGCTTCGCGCGGCCGGAGAACCGCATGTCCTTCAAGGCCGTGGCCGAGGCGTTCCTGGCCGAGCACCTGGGCGGCCGCTGTGAGCCGGTCGGTGACGACTTCGAGGGCTCGTCTCTCACCGTGCCCGTCGGCGCCGAGCAAGTGACCGGACTCCAGGAAGCGCGGGGCCAGGGTTGACGTTGAACTGGAGGTGAAGATGCGAATCGTCATGACGGCGTGGGTTGCCTTGCTGCTCGGGGCGGCGGCTGCCGACGGCGCCGCACTGGAGGTCGCGCACTCCCAGAACACGGAGGCCGTGCCCCTGTTCGACGTCTTCGAGATCACCTTCAACCACGGCGGCGCGTACGCCAACCCGTTCTTCGACGTGACGGTCGACGTGACCTTCACCTCACCCGGCGGCAGGGCGGTGCGCGTCGGCGGCTTCCACTACGGCTCGACCGAGAAGCCGGAGATCCGCGTGAGCGAGCGGCGCCCCGACGGATCCCCCGGCGCGGTCGAGTACGTCTTTGAGAAGGCGGACACGTGGAAGGCGCGCTTCGCACCGTCGGAACTCGGCACGTGGCGATACGCCTACGTCTTCGCAAACGCTGCCGGGGACGCGGCGACCGGCGGGGGCGGCTTCGAGTGCGTGCGCGGGCGGCGCGTCGCCCACGGCTTCGTCCGGCGCCACCCGTCCAACCCCTTCCGGTTGGTCTACGACGACGGGACGCCGTACTTCCCCATCGGGGTGCAGGACTGCTGGGGCGACGGTTCCGGCAACGGCTCCGTGCTGGCGGCCTGCTCGATGGAAGGGCCGTTCCGGACGGACCGGCAGGGACGGCCGGACCTGCCGCCCGGGCCGATGTTCCAGCCCGGCCCGTCCAACAACCCCCAGAACGGCGACCTTTACCTGCGCCAGTTCGGCCGGTGCGGGTTCAACCTCTACCGCTTCTCGCAGAAGAACTGCTCCTACGTGCAGTACCGTGACCTGGACCATTACCTGGTCCAGGAAGGCGTCATGACGGACGAGCTGCTCGCGTGCGCCCGCAAGTACGGCTTCGCCATCTTCTACGGCATCTTCGGATACCAGAAGGTCTTCAACGACGAGCCGGACAACGCGGAGGGCATGGCGAAGGTCAAGCGCTTCATCAAGTACAGCGTGGACCGCTGGGGCGCGTACGTGGACTTCTGGGAGTTCCTCAACGAGCAGAAGGCGGCCGACGGCTGGTACGCGATCATGATTCCTTACCTGCAATCCATCGACCCCTACCGTCACCCGATCACGACAAGCTGGGAGCGGCCGGAGCTTGCGGGCATTGACGTGAACGCGCCCCACTGGTACGGCAGGGAGAACGAGCTGGCCTCCGACGCGGCGGTCGTCTCGCGGGCGCGGGGCTGGAAGAAGCACGGCAAGCCCGTCATCGTCGGGGAGCAGGGCAACAGCGTCAGCCGCAGCGGCCCGCGCCCGCCGGGCGTCGGGGGCGTCTGGGACGACCGCTCCGCGCTGCGCATGCGCATCCGCAACTGGACGGCGCTGTTCAGCGAGGTGGCCGTCATCTTCTGGAACACCAGCTACGCCAAGGACGGCCACTTCATGAACATCTGGCTCGGCCCGAAGGAGCGGGAATACGTGCGCGCCATGCAGGGCTTCGCTTATTCGCTGGACGCCGACGTGCGGATCGTGCCCGTCTCGCTGCCCGAGGGATCGGGCGTGCGGGCTTACGGGCTGGCCTCCAGGGCGCGCGCCGGCGTCTACCTGCACCACTTCGAGAACCACGACAGGCCCGTCCAGGGGCTTGACGTGACCCTGGACGTGCCGATGGCGGCGAAGGGCTACTGGTACTCGCCCGAGAGCGCGGCCATCCTGGGGCCCTTCGACGTGCGCCCCGGCCGGGGGACGTTCCGCGCGCCGGCCTTCACGGTTGACCTGGCGCTTCTCATAACCCCTGGCAGCCCGCCCGACATCGACGGTGACGGCCTGGCGAACGACGCCGACCCGGACGACGACAACGACGGCGTGCCCGACGCAAAGGACGCCTTCCCCCTGGACCCCGAGGAATGGGCCGACGCCGACCGCGACCTTATCGGCGACAACATGGACGCCGACGACGACGGCAACGGGGCCGGCGACGACCTGAACCGCAACGGCATCCCCGACCACGAAGAGCTGGACCTGGACGGCGACGGCGTGGACCGGGCGAACAGCGTCCCCTGGGACGCCTTCCCCGTCGATCCCAAGGAATGGCGGGACACCGACGGCGACGGCGTCGGCGACAACGCCGACGCGGACGACGACGGCGACGGCTGGACCGACGACGAGGAGGCGAGGGCCGGAACCGACCCGCTGGACAGGCTCAGCTTCCCGGCGGGCCCCTGACGGAGGTGCGTGAGATGCGCAGGCAGGCTGTCGCCGCGCTGCTGCTGGTTCTCGTGGCCGCTTGCATTGCAGGCGCCGCGGGCGTCTCGCCGGGCGCCGCCGGGGGCGGGAAGCCGCCCGAGGGCTGCGGCCTGTCCGCCCGGCACCCGGGCGACGCCGGCATCGGGCGCGACGCGGCAGTGCTGCTGGCCGAGGACTTCGAGCAGGGCGCCCTCGAGGACCTGGCGAAGCGCTGGGAGAGCGTGAAGAACCCGGACGGCAAGGTGCTGCTGCTCGTCCCCGACGCCCCGCCGGGCAGCCCCGGGGCGCGCAGCCTCCAGATGACCGCCACGCTGAACGAGAACACCGGCGGCCACCTCTACACGCGCCTGCCGCGCGAGGTCGAGACGGTCTTCGCCCGCTTCTACGTGCAGTTCGCGCGCGAGCCCGAATACATCCACCATTTCGTCCACCTGGGCGGCTACCGTCCCTCGACCCCCTGGCCGCAGGGCGGCGCGGGGGAGCGCCCGCGCGGCGACGAGCGGATGACGGTCGGCATCGAGCCGTGGGGCGATTGGGGCAGGGCGCCCGCGCCGGGCCTGTGGAACTTCTACGCCTACTGGCACGAGATGAAGGTCTCCGGCGACGGCAAGTACTGGGGGAACGGGCTCCGCCCGGTCCGCGACCAGCAGGTGCCCGCCGGGCGGTGGCAGTGCGTCGAGGTGATGATGAAGTGCAACTCTGACCCGCGCGCCCACGACGGCGAGCTCGCGCTCTGGCTGGACGGGCGGCTCGTGGCGCGCTTCGCGCCCGGCGTCCGGCGCGGGCCGTGGCCGAAGGGCGGGTTCCGGCTGGTCGAGGAGGGCGGCGAGCCGTTCGAGGGCTTCTGCTGGCGCCGCAGCGACGAGCTGAAGATAAACTTCTTCTGGCTGATGCACTACGTCACGCCCAGCGCCGCCGCGCAGAACCACGTCGAGGACCCCAGGCGCGTCAACGCCGTCCGGTTCGACAACGTCGTTCTCGCCACGGAGTACATCGGCCCCATCGCGCCGGCCCATCGCTAGCCTCCGTCACGCCCCGGGCGGGCGATCACGATGCGCTCGTCAGCACGAGGTACATGGTGTTCGCCGGCAGCACGACGGTGGCCTTGCCGTCGGCGATCTTGAGGTCAACCTGCGCGTCGGTGGCCATGCCGTTGGCGTCGAGCAGCATCGTCCTGGTCAGCCGCGGGTTGGAGACGGTGATCGTGGCGTCCGTGTTCTCGATCTGCCAGGGGTACTGTCCGAGGTTGACGACCTGGAAGCCGTCGGTCTGCTTGCCGTCGGCCCGGACCCCGGTGGGCCGCACGGTCCATCCCCTGGGCCGACTGGTAGTCCCGACTTGGACCAGCACCTTCCCGGAATCCCGGATGGGTTTCCCGTCGAGGGAGACCGTGATGATGGTGGCGTAGGCGTTCCGGCAGGTGATCTCGACGTCGGCCAGTTTCTGCGTCCCGGCTTCGGCCAGGAAGCCGGCCACGGCCTGGGCCCGGGGGGCGTTCACACGGTAGACGCCCTTGCCGTAGTTCAGCTCGACTTCGCCGGTGATGCTGCGCACCGTCTTGCCCGCCCGGTCTATGCAGCGGGACAGGTCGGCCACTGTTGTTTTCGCGGGGTCGCTGTCGTAGACGACCTGGACCGGGCCGGCCAGCAAGGCGAGCGGGTCCACGGCAGTCTTCACCGTGCCGGTCAGCACCATGTTGCCGATGTCGCGGTTCGGGTCCCAGCCGCTCTCCTCGGCCACGAGCGGCTCCTTGCGCTGCCACAGGTGGTCCATGGCGCGGTGTTCGACGACCACGGGCTGCCCCTCGCGCACGAGTCCGAGCCGGTAAATCAGCGCGGCGGCGGGGAACTGGCCCAGGGTGAGTGGCGAGTTCCACGACCACTTGTACCAGGTCCTCTTGTCCCAGCCGCCCAGTCCGTCCACGGACCAGACGCATGCGTCAATGCCGTTCAGCGCGGTCTGCGCGGCCACCATCAGCGGGCCTTCGGACTGGTACAGGCACGGATGCGTCCACAGTATCTCGGGGATGATGAAGGCCCGGCCGAGCGGCTGACGGAGGTTCATCGGGAGCTTCACCGGCTCCCGTGTCATGGAGACGTCGGTGTAGTAATCGCCCTCTTTGAGCCGCCATCCCCGGTTGACGCCCATGTGGTAGCCGCCCGTGTAGAAGTTCCGGCCTGTCACCTCGCCGGGCGTGTACGACCAGTACTCGGCGTCCTGGCACAAGGCGGTGTCCACGGTGCGCCAGTTGCCGGGGTTTATCAACTGCTTGCAGCCGAGGTCATCGCGCAGGTAGGCCACCACGTCAGCGTTGACCTGGTGCATGAGCCTGACCGTGAACTCGAACTGGTCCGCCGCACATCGCGCGAAGCCGGGCCATTCGCCTTTTTTCGCCCGGCCGTCGCGGGTGAAGTCCCACAGGTCCAGCACGGGCGGCAGCCCCTTGTCCCACTCCGGCTGGACCCTTATCTCCTTGGCGTCCGGGCTGTAATCCTGCCAGGCGGCGCGGGCCTTTTCCAGCGAGCCGTGCTTCTGCCGCAGGAAATCGGCGTAGCGCGTGCGGAAGATGTCCAGGGCCGGCCCCCGCACCCCGTTGAACGTCCAGAAGAGCAGGCTGTCCTCGTTCAGAAGCTGGATGATGGCCACGGCGGGCTCATCGGCGAGCTTGACTCCCGTGTAAGGGTTGGGACGCGTGTAGAGCGCCCTCAGCCACGCCCTGTA
Organism: uncultured candidatus Brocadiaceae bacterium; assembly: GCA_964592385.1. Classification (GTDB taxonomy): domain Bacteria; phylum Planctomycetota; class Brocadiia; order SM23-32; family SM23-32; genus CAZQEQ01. The sequence continues at coordinate 49,833 of CAZQEQ010000005.1, forward strand.
CCCCTCCTGCATGGCGGGATCGAGGAAGACCATGCTGTTGGCGTTGGCCGGTGTCTGCGCGCCGCCCCCGTTGACGCCCCAGCTCTCCTGCACGTTGCAGCTGGACGGCCAGAGGGGGGAGATCGCGACGTAGATGCCGGCCGTCTTCAGGGCCGCCACGTGCTTGAATACCCGGTCCAGTTCCTCCTCGTCCACGTCCGTGACCTTCGAGCCAGCGGCTTTCGGGTAGAGCGCGCCGAATGTGCGGACGATGTTGACGCCGCGCTTGGCGAGGAATCGCGCGCTCCACTTCAGGTCCTCCATCTCCACCTTGCTCTGGGCCATGCCCAGGACGGCCCAGAAGCGGATGGGCTCGCCGTCACCGTGCACGAAGCTGTTGCCGTCCTCGCTCAGGCGGACCATGCCGTGCTCGCCGGCGACCTCTTCGTTGAGAGACCGCAGGTCGAACTCGGCGGCGGCGTCGAAGGTGTCGTCGGGCGGGTCGAAGTCCCAGGTTTCTCCCGGATGGAACGGCATGAGGTCGGGCGCCTTCTCGTTCGGCTTGTACTTGCCGTGGGGCGTGAACTCGCCCGTCGCCAGCACGAAGCAGTCAATGCCGGCGTAGCGCATCTTGGCCGAGCTCTCGCCGGCGCCGAGGATGAACTCCAACGTGTGGCTGCCCGGGCTCAGGTCAAGGTTGCCCAGGTCGAACCAGGCGGCGGGCTCCGGCCAGTACCAGTTCCCGTCCGCGGCGATGAGCTGCCTGTCCACCCCCGTCTTCGCATCTACGGAGGTCCAGTCGTTTCCATCGCACCGCCAGTTTATCCCGGTCCCGATGCCGGCGCGCAGCCAGAGCCGCCATCTCCCTTCCGCGGGCATGTCCACGGCGTACTCTGCCGTGTTGTCCGGGCTGCCCTCGGACGCCAGCCCGCACAACCACGCGCCCCCGGAGACCTCGTCCGGGTTCGTGTCGTTCAGAGAACCCGGCCCGGTATTTTCCGTGATCTGTTTCTTGACCGGCCGTTCGCCCTCGATCCAGATGAACTCATCCGCGCAGAGGGCCGTCCTGCCGGCAAACACAGCGCTGACAAGAAGCACAGCAGACAACGTGCGCACGTCCTGCATGATCATTCCTCCTTGCGTTGCGCGCGGGCATGGAGGGAAGGGCTTCGGTTTCTTCCCAGCCAGAGGTTACCTGCCTGGGATCCGGTTCGTCAAGTGGCCGGAACGTGGGAGCCGAAACCCGGTTCAGTGGCGTCGCCGACGGGGTCCGGCGGCGGATCGTGGGAGGACGTACACAGGAATGGTGGGCGCAGCAGGACTTGAACCTGCGACTTCTACCGTGTGAAGGTAGCGCTCTCGCCACTGAGCTATGCGCCCACCGGCAACCAGCGACTATACCAGACGCCGCCCGGCCCGTCAATTACCCGTCTCCTGTTGCGGCGTCCGGCGGACCCATGCCGCGGATCGCCACCGCCTCCGCGACGGCGCTGACCAGCAGCAGGGGCAGGATCACGCACGCGTACGCGGCAGCCCGCTCGGCCAGGGCTTCCGCGTAGAGCGCCGCGCCGGCCTGGATGCGCTGCCCCATGCCCATGCCCATCGCCGCCGAGAACCAGAAGCAGGGCAACTCGATCAGCGGCACCAGCAGGCCGGCGAGGGCCGTCAGGCGGGGGCCGGGCTTCCAGCCGTCCGGGGGACCCTGAAGCGCCTTGAGGAGTCCCGGTGCGTCGTCGCCAGCCTTCACGAGGACGCCGATGTTGATGCCGGTCCAGACCGTGAGGATGGCCGGAAGCATCGGGTGGAACCCGCTCGCGACGCAGAGGAACATCACGGCGGCGTTGTGGGCGAAGATGACTCCGGCGCCGCGCGCGATGCCCGGCGCCCGGCCCATCAGGCCCAGGGCGAACCGCATCAGGCCCCGGGCGGGCAGGATGAGCACCCGCACGCGCCAGCGCAGCACGGGCACGGCGAGCAGCAGCCCCGCCACGAAGAGCACCAACGCGTGGACAGCCAGCCGCAGGTGGTCCCTGAACACGAACTCAAGCATAAGGCGTTCTCACCACAACGACACCACGAGCACGACGAACGAAAGGCATAATGCATAGTAAAGGTCTTTACGTCGTGCCCGTCGTGTCGTCGTGGTTCGCCGTTACGTCGCCTGCCGGCGGGCGCACTCGACGGTGTTCGCCAGCAGCATGGCGGTGGTCACCAGCCCCACGCCGCCGGGCACGGGGGTGATGAGCGACGCCCGCTCCCGGGCCGCCTCGAACTCCACGTCGCCGACGATGCGCGTCTTCTTCTTGCCGCCTTCCTCGACCTTGACGCGGTTGATCCCCACGTCGATGACGACCGCGCCCTCCCTGACCATGTCGCCCCGGACCAACCCCGCCTTGCCGGCGGCCACGACGAGCACCTCGGCGCGGCGCGTGTGGAAGGCCAGGTCCTGCGTGGCGATGTGGCAGCAGGTGACCGTGGGCGATTCCATGATGGACTGGAGCAGCATGACCAGCGTCGGCTTGCCGACGATCTCGCTGTGGCCGACGACGACCGTCTCCTTGCCCTTCAGGCCAACGCCGGCCTCCTGGAGCATGGCGACGACGGCGTGCGGCGTGCAGGGGGCCAGGGAGAAGTCGCCGTAGAACAGCTTGCCGATGTTGGCCGGGTGGACGCCCTCGACGTCCTTGTCGGGCACGATGGCCTGCTGGACGCGGCGCGCGTCAACGCCCTCCGGCACGGGCATCAGCAGGATGACGCCGTTGACGCCGGGGTCTGCGCTGACCTGCGCGATGTGGTCCTCCATGTCCTGCTGCGAGGAGGCGGGGTCGAGCTCGTGCAGGGCGTAGTCAATGCCGACCTCGGCGCAGGCCTTCTGCTGGCTGCCGGCGTAGTACTTCGCGCCGGGGTTGTCGCTGGCCAGTATGCCGACCAGCTTCGGCGCGCGGCCGAGTCCTGCGACGTCGCTGCGCACCTGTTCCTTGATCTTCTCCGCGATGGGAGCGCCTTCGATCAGTTCTGCGGCCATGCAACTCCTCCTCTCCTCGTGTAAGACGCAATCGCGGCATTACCATTCACGGGTAGGCCGGGCGTCTCGCCCGGCGGGAGCACTGCCCCCAGCCCCCGGCGAGACGCCGGGGGCTACCCCGGTGAAGGTTTGGGCCGAGCGTCTCCTCCTCTCTCGTACCTTCCGCCGCGCGGGCGGACGCGTTCTCAGCCCGGGCAAGCCGCCCGGTCATTGCCCTGCGCCGGAGCGCAGGAGCTTCTTCAGTTCCTCGCCGATCCAGTGCTCGGCGTGCGAGAGGCAGAACGGCCCGTGCCCCGGGTAGAGCACGTCCGGCGGGTCCTCCAGGAGCCTGAGCAGCGTCTCGACGTAGGCGTCGTGATCGTAATCCAGCCGGCCCCGTATCTGGTCCAGTTGCGGCGAGCGGACCGCGTCCCCGCAGAACAGCATCCGGTTGTCGTCCGCCACCATCTCGTATCCCATCGAGCCGGCGGAGTGGCCGGGCAGGCCCAAGGCGTGGAACTCGACCCCGCCGAGGGCCAGCGTCTCGCCGTCCTCCATCGGCGTCACCTCCGCCACGGCGGTGAAGCGGCGCGCGTAGTGATAGGCGGCCGTGCAGGGCCCGCCCGCGCGGACGACCTCCCCGGCGGCGGGCGAGGCGACGACCTCGACGCCGTTCTTGCGCAGCGCCTCGGCGGCCCCCGCGTGGGGGAAGTGGGCGTGCGTCAACAGGACGTGCGAGATGTCCTTCAGGTCGAAGTCCATCTCCTCGATGTTGCCCAGTATGCCGGACAGGCTCTCGCCGCAGCCGCAGTCCACCAGGACCAGCGGGTCGCCCGTGTTGACCAGGTAGGTGTTGCAGTCGTTGGCGGGCCAGTCCAGATAGACCATGTTGTAGTCCTGGCCGCCGACCAGGAAGACGGGACCGAGCAGTCGCATTCCCATCTCGCGCCTCGCACGGGACATTCGCGGCACTGAGGAGACACCATTTAAGGGCAACTGTGGCGGGCTGTCAAGAGCGCAAGTATCAAGGGCCAGGGACCAAAGGCGAAGGGCCAGAGGGCGAGTGTGCGCGCCGCCGTCGGCTGGCAGGCGTCAGTTGCTCGCGGGGCCCTTCTCGGCGGCCGCCGGTTTCTTGCGCCTGGTCCTCGACCGCCGCCGCGGGGCGGGCTTGACCAGGCTCACCAGGTAGGTGCCGCTGCGCGGGTCCTCGCGCAGTGTGATGAGTTTCTGAGTCTGCGCCTCTTCCAGAAGGTCCGTGAAGGACCGAAAGCCGTGGTCGCCTTCGCTGAAGGACGGCTGCTTGCGCCGGATCGTGTCCTTGACCAGCGAGGCCTGGATGGGGTCGCGCCCCTCGCGCAGCAGGGCGGCGATGGTGCTGGTGACCAGTTCCAGAACCTCCGCGTTGTCTTTGGCCGGGGCGTCAGCGGGGGCCGCAGGGGCCGGCTTGGACGCCTGGACGAGCGACTCGTAGAAGATGAACTCGTCGCAGTTGGAGACCAGCAGGTTCGAGGTCGATCCCCGCAGCCCGAGCCCGATGACCCTCTTGCCGTTCTCCCGCAGCTTCGAGACCAGCGGCGAGAAGTCGCTGTCGCCCGACACGACCACGAAGGTGTCGATGTGCCCCTTGCCGTAGCTGAGGTCCATCGCGTCCACGCAAAGCCGTATGTCCGCCGAGTTCTTGCCGCTGGTCCCGCGGCGGGGGATCTCGATCAGCTCGATGGCCGCCTCATGGAATACCCGGGTGTACTTGGAGAACCGCGACCAGTCGGCATAGGCCCGCTTGACGATGATCTTGCCCTTCTCGAGCAACCGCTCCAGGACCTTCTGGATGTCGAACGTCGTGTCCTCCCTGTCCCTCAAGCCGAGGGCGATGTTCTCGAAGTCGATGAAGACCGCAAGATCGTTGCGAGCGTCTGTTGCCATTGTGCCGTCTCCTCTCGAACAGTTCCGGGCCGGGCGTGCCGGCGGCTTCCCACGTGGCAGGATACCGCCTTCCCGCCTCCGCCGCAAGTTTCCCCGGCCGAGTGTGCCAAGGGCCGCGGCCCCCGCCGCCTTGCGCGCCGGGGGCGGAACGGTTACGATTCCGTCCGTCATCATCTCCCACCAGGAGGCCGCGCCATGGCCGTCGCCATCGGTGTCCTCGTCGCAGTGCTCCTCGCCTTAGTGTTTGTCTTCAACGGCCTGGTGATGAAGCGGAACCGGTGCGAGAACGCCTTCGCCACCATAGACGTGATGCTGAAGAAGCGCTATGACCTGATCCCGAACCTGGTCGAGACTGTCAAGGGCTACGCGAAGCACGAGCGGGAGCTGCTGGCGCAGGTGACGGAGCTGCGGGCGCGGGCGGCCTCCGGGGCGCTGCCGACCGACGAGGCCGTGGTGCTGAACAACCGCATCACGGGGTTGCTGCGGCGGCTGCTGGTGGTCGTCGAGGCCTACCCGGAGCTGAAGGCGAACGGTAACTTTCTGCAGCTCCAGCGCGCCCTGAACGAGATCGAGGAGCAGATCGCCGCGGCCCGCCGCGCCTTCAACGCCGCCGTCATGGACCTGAACAACGCGGTCCAGATGTTCCCCAGCAGCCTCGTGGCCTCGATGACGGGCTTCCGCGAGCGGCACTTCCTGGCCACCCCCGAGGAGGAGCGCGGCGCGGTGGACGTGGGCGAACGGCTCAATCCCTCCGGGCCGGCGGCGGACACATGAGCGACGATTTCGACGCCTATTACGATGCGGAGTTGCGCCCGGCGCTGGAAAGCCTGGAGGAGCGCCGTCGCCAGGCGTCGCGCACCTGGCGGACGGTGGCTGGCGTGACGCTCGTGGTCGTGGTGGGCGCCCTGGTCGCGGCCGCAGCCCTTTCCTACTGGATCATCGCCGCCGTGGCCGTGGTCCTCGGCGCCGGCTGCTTGTTCGGCAGCCACGCGATTCTGTTCCACCCCGTCATCCGCGACGCCAAGCGCGAGATGATCGGTGCGCTGGCGCGGTTCGTTGACCCGAGCCTGCGTTACTCGCCGAAGGGCTGCATCACGCGGGCGCAGTTCCGGCGGAGCCGCCTGTTCTCGCACGGCGTTGACCGCTACCGGGGCGAGGACCTTGTCCAGGGCAGGATCGGCTCGACGGACATCCGGTTCTCGGAGGTCCACGCCCAGTACAAGACGACCCACACCGACGGCAAAGGGCACACCCACACGAGCTGGCACACGATCTTCAAGGGCCTGTTCGTCATCGCGGACTTCAACAAGCATTTCCGCGGCGTGACCCGCGTCCTGCCGGACGTGGCGGAGCGCGCGCTCGGCTGGTTCGGCCAGAAGCTCCAGGGCGCGTTCGACGTGTTCGAGCGCGGGGAGCTGGTGAAGCTCGAGGACCCCGAGTTCGAGCGCGAGTTCGTCGTTTACGCCGACGACCAGGTGGAGGCGCGCTACATCCTGACGCCGGCCCTGATGCGGCGCCTGCTCGATTTCAAGCGCAGGGCGGGGCGGGACGTTTGCTTCTCCTTCGCCGGCTCCAGCGTGCACATCGCCATCTCGACCAGCAGGGACATGTTCGAGCCGGATGCGTCCCGCTCGTTCCTCGACCGGGCCGCGATGCTGGCGCACCTGCGCGACCTCCAGTTCGCCACGAGCGTGGTCAAGGAGCTGGACCTGAACACGCGCATCTGGACCAAAGAGTAGCGCGGGCCTTGTTGCTTGTTGTCCGCCGTACGGCGGATTGCTCGTTCTCCGCCATCGCCGTCCGCCGTTCACGTCTTGCTTCATACTCTTGCCTTCTGCCGTCGCCGTCCCGTTCGTCTTGACGGCCCGCGGGCGCGTCATTAGAATGGCGCGGGGGCGCCGGGGAGCGCCTCCGCACGCGCGGTTCGAACTGTCGATAAGGCGCCGATGCCCGAGTTCTGCCACCTGCACGTCCACACCCAGTACAGCCTTCTGGACGGCGCCTGCCGCACCGGGCAGTTGGCCGAGAAAGCTGCGCGGCTCGGCATGTCCGCCGTCGCCATGACGGACCACGGCAACATGTTCGGCGCCGTCGATTTCCACAAGACGATGCGCGCCCACGGGCTGAAGCCGATCATCGGCTACGAGGGCTACTTCACCACCGGGGACCGGCGCATCCGCGAGGGCGGCCCCAAGGGGCAGCAGCTCTATCACCTGACGCTGCTCGCGTCCGACGAGACCGGCTACCGCAACCTGGTGAAGCTCGCCAGCCTGGCCTACGTGGAGGGGCTCTACTACAAGCCCCGCGTGGACTGGGAGCTGCTCCAGGACTGCGCCGAGGGCCTGGTCTGCCTGAGCGGCTGCCTGCACAGCCGGCTCAACGACCTCCTGCTGGCCGACGGCGAGGAGGCGGCGCAGAAGTGGCTGGCGGACATGCAGGACCTGTTCGGCCGGGACCGGTTCTACGTCGAGCTTCAGGACCACGGCCTGCCGGACCAGCGCAGGGCGCTGCCGCTGGCGCTGGCCCTGGCCCGGCGGATGGGCATCCCCGTCGTTGCCACCAACGATTGCCACTACCTGGAGGCCGGGGACCGGGACTGGCACGACGTGCTGCTCTGCATCAACACGCGCTCCACGCTGGACGAGGAAGACCGGTTCCAGATGGAGACCGACCAGCTCTACTTCAAGAGTGCGGACGAGATGGCGCAGCTCTTCGGGGAGGCGCCGGAGGCCCTGGAGAACTCGCTGCGCATAGCGGAGATGTGCAGCGTCGAGCTGGACGACTCGCGCAAGTACCCCACGTTCCATCCCGAGGGAGAAGCGGCGGGAGGCAACGCGGCGCTGCTCCGCTCGCTGGCCACCGCCGGCCTCGAGGAGCGCTACGGCGAGGTCCCCGACGATGCGCGCGAGCGGCTCGACTACGAGCTCGGCGTCATCGAGCAGATGGGCTACGTGGACTACTTCCTGATCGTCTGGGACATCGTACGCTTCGCCCGGGAGCAGCGCATCCCCGTCGGCCTGCGCGGCAGCGGCGGCGGCAGCCTGGTCGTGCACGGCCTGAACATCACCGAGCTGAACCCGCTAGACTACGACCTGATCTTCACCCGCTTCATGGACCCCGAGCGCAAGGAAGCGCCGGACATCGACATCGACCTGTGCGAGCTACGGCGCGACGAAGTCATCGACTACGTCCGGCAGCGCTACGGGTCGGAGAGCACGGCCCAGATCATCACGTTCGGGACGCTCCAGGCGCGCAACTGCGTGCGCGACGTCGGGCGCGTGCTCGGCGTGGACCTGAAGAAGGTGGACCGCATCGCCAAGCTCATACCGTTCGGCCAGTCCCTGGACGAGGCCGTCGAGAACGTGTCGGAGCTGGCCGCAGAGGCGAAGCAGGACGAAGAGGTGGGGCGGATCCTCGACTATGCCCGCCGGCTCGAGGGCCTGCCACGGCACGCCAGCACCCACGCCGCCGGGGTCGTCATCGCCGACAGGCCGCTCTGGGAGTTCATCCCCCTCTGCAAGAACAGCGCCGGCGAGATCATGACCCAGTGGGCCATGGACGACCTGGCCGCCGTCGGCATGTTGAAGATGGACTTCCTGGGGCTGCGCACCCTGACCATCATCGACAAGACCCTCCAGATCATCCGCGAGAGCGGCAAGGAGCCGCCTGTCCTCGACGTCGGCGAGATGGACACCGCCGACCAGCACACCTACGAACTGGTGACGCGCGGCCTGACCAAGGGCGTCTTCCAGCTCGGCAGTGCGGGGATGCAGCGGCTGTTGAAGCGGCTCAGGCCGAGCAGCATCGAGGACCTGATCGCCGCCGTGGCCCTATACCGTCCGGGACCGCTCCAGAGCGGCATGGTGGAAGACTTCGTCAACCGCCGCCACGGGCACCAGGCGGTCGAGTACCCCCATCCCGCGTTCAAGCCGATCCTGGAGCCCACCTACGGGGTCATCCTCTACCAGGAACAGATCATGCGCATCGTCAACACGATCGCCGGCATGAGCATGTCGAACGCCCTGACGATGATCAAGGCCATTGGCAAGAAGGACGAGAGCATCATCGAGAGGCGGCACCAGGACTTCGTCGACGGCGCCGTGGCCAACGGCGTCGAGCGGGACACGGCGGAGGAGATATTCGGGCTCATCCGCCACTTCGCCGGCTACGGCTTCAACAAGGCGCACGCCAGCGCCTACGCCTTCATCGCGTTCATGACGGCCTTCCTGAAGGCCCACCACCCGACCGAGTTCATGGCCGCCAGCATCTCGTGCGAGATGGGCGACACGGACAAGGTCGTCGAGCTGATGGAGGAGTGCCGCCTGCTCGGCATCGAAGTGCTCCCGCCGGACATCAACGAGAGCCGGGGCGAGTTCACGCCGCTGGCGGCGGGCGACCTGCGGTTCGGCCTGGGGGCGGTCAAGAACGTGGGGACAAGGGCGGCCGAGTGCGTCGTGGCCGCGCGCGACGCGGGCGGGCCATTCAAGAGCCTGTTCGAGTTCTGCGAGCGCGTTGACCCCCACGAGGTCAGCAAGGGCGCGCTGGAGGCCCTGATGAAGGCCGGCTGCTTCGACGCGCTGCCCGGCACAAGGGCCCAGCAATTGGCCATGCTCGACACCGCCGTCAAGGTGGGGAGCCGCGCCCGCAAGAACCGCATGCTCGGGCAGAAGTCGCTCTTCGGCGCCGTCCAGGAGGAGGACGCCGGCAAGCGCATGGAGGCCAACCTGCCCGACGTCCCGCCCCTGAGCCCGCAGGACCTGGCCCAGCAGGAGAAGGAGGCGCTCGGCGTCTACGTCCGCTACGACCCCCTGGTGAGGCATCGGCCCAGGCTCAGGCGCTTCTGCACGGCCTTCGCCGACGAGCTGGCCGCCCTCCCGGACGGCAGCGAGGTCGTCATGGGCGGCATGGTCGAGAAGGTCAGGCGCCGCAGCACGCGCGCCAGGGATCCCATGGCCGTCCTGAAGGTGCTGGACGCCCGAAACACCTTCGAGTGCGTGCTCTTCCCGCGCGCTTATGAGAAGCACAGGGAGCACGTCGTCGAGGGCCAGGTGCTGTTCTTCACCGGGCGCGTCAGCCACGTGCGGGGCACCTCGGTGCAGGTGGACGAGGTGCTGTCGTTTGAGAAGGTGACCGACCGGCGCGCCAAGGGGATACTCCTCAGCATCCCCTGTGACGGGGCGGAGAGCGACCTCTGGCCCGCCCTCGGGGGCATCCTCAGCCGGCACGGCGGGCGGGTCCCCGTGTACGTTGACCTGCGCAGCGACGGGTTCCGGCTGCGCGCGCGCGTCGGCAACGCGCTCATGGTGGACGCGTCCGAAGGTCTGGCCGAGGAGATCGAGGAACTGGCCGGCGTGGAGCGGGTGCAGTTCGCCATCGAGCAGGGCGACGGGCGACGGGGGGGCGGGACATGAGAATCCTGGGCATTGACCCCGGCACGCGGCTCTGCGGCTACGGGGTCATCGAGACCGACGGCCATGAATCGAGGGCCGTGGCGTTCGGCGTGCTCCAGAGCCGGGATTCCTCCCTGCCGGCCCGCCTGAGCGTGATCTACGAGGGGCTGGTCAAGGTCATCGAGGAACTGGAGCCGGACCTGGCGGCCGTCGAGGGCGCCTTCTTCGGCAAGGACGTCCGGGCGGCCCTCAAGATCGGCGAGGGGCGGGGTGTCGCCGTGCTGGCCGCCGCGTCGCGCGGCGTCGAGGTCGTCGAGTACTCACCCGCCGAGGTGAAGAAGTCGGTCGTCGGGACGGGGCGCGCGCACAAGTCCCAGGTGCAGCAGATGGTGCGGATGCTCCTGCGTCTGCCGGACGAGCCGCTGCCCGAGGACGCGGCGGACGCCCTGGCGATAGCCATCTGCCACTCGCACCGCATGGGGTCGGGGTAGCGCCGTTGCCATCGAGGCACGCGTCCGGTCGCTCCCTCCCCCTCGCCCCTCCCGGAGGGAGGGGCGAATCCCTCTCCCGTCGGGAGAGGGTCAGGGTGAGGGGCCCGAGAACCTGAGAACGCTTTCGCGACTCCTCCCAGGGCGCCCGTGCTACTCCGCCTCTTCGCCCGGCTCGTCGGCGTCGTCGGGCGGCACGGGGCCTTCGGTGCGGTGGCTGATGAAGGCTACCACTTCGTCGATGCCCTCTTTGCCGAGCTGGCCCATCAGCTCCCCGACCAGCTCCGGCTCGCCCCGGACGGTGTAGAGGATGATATCGCCGCGCCGGAACGCCTGGATGCCCGGGACGATGTCTCCCGCGCCGTAGAGGGGGACCAACGAGCCCCCGACGGGCCGGTCGACGTCGTCGTTGCCGTTGTCTCTGGGTTCCGGCGCCATGTGTGCTCTTTCAGCACCCCGGTCAGAGGCCACCGTGCAGCGGCAGGAGGATTTGGCGAGTATGACTCCGCAAACCCTGGATTATACCCGCCGCCCGCTTGACTCGCAAGGCGTTCCGTGCGAGCATGATACGGTTTCCGCTCCCCGCCCGATTGGCACAAGGAGAACTCGATGAAGCATGACGTTGCTGACCTGAAGCTCGCCCGCGAGGGCGTCAAGCGCGTCGAGTGGGCCTGGCGCGACATGCCGGTCCTGCGCCGGATTCATGACGGGTTCCTCAAGCGGCGGCCGCTGGAGGGGCTGCGCATGTCGGCCTGCCTGCACGTCACGTCCGAGACGGCCAACCTGGCCCGCACCCTCGTGGCCGGCGGCGCGGACGTGGTGCTCTGCGCCTCCAACCCCCTCTCGACCCAGGACAGCGTCGCCGCCGCCCTTGTCAAGGAATACCGTATCCCCGTCTTCGCCGTCCGCGGCGAGGACAGGAAGACCTACTACGCCCACGTCCAGGCGGCCCTGGCCCACCGGCCGAACATCACCATGGACGACGGCGCCGACCTGGTCACCGCCATCATCAGGGAACACCCGGAGCTGCACGAGGGCATCCTCGGCTCGATGGAGGAGACCACGACCGGCGTGATCCGCCTGCGCTCGATGGCGAAGAGCGGCGTGCTGCCGTTCCCCGTCATCGCCGTCAACGACGCGCGCACGAAGTATCTGTTCGACAACCGCTACGGCACGGGCCAGAGCACGTTGGACGGCATCATCCGCGCCACGAACCTGCTGATCGCGGGCAAGACCGTCGTCGTGGCCGGCTACGGCTGGTGCGGGCGCGGCTTCGCCACGCGGGCGCGCGGCCACGGCGGGCACGTCATCGTCACCGAGGTGGACCAGGTCAGGGCGCTCGAGGCCGCGATGGACGGCTTCCAGGTCATGCCCATGGCCGACGCCGCCGGGGTGGGCGACGTCTTCTGCACCCTGACCGGCGACAAGCACGTCATCCGCCCCGCGCACGTGCGGGCGATGAAGGACGGCGCCATCATCTGCAACTCCGGCCACTTCGACGTCGAGATAGACCTGCCGGGCCTGGCGAAGATGGCCCGCAAGGTCGTCCGGGGCGTGCGGCCGTCGGTGGACGAATACGTCATCAACTCCCGCAAGAGCGTCTTCCTCCTCGCCGAGGGGCGGCTGGTCAACCTGGCCGCCGCCGAGGGGCACCCGGCCTGCGTGATGGACATGTCCTTCGCCACGCAGGCGCTGACCAGCGAGTGGTGCGCCAAAAAGAAGGGCGGGCTGCCGGCGGGCGTCAACGAGGTCCCGGCCGAGGTCGAGGAGCGCGTCGCCCGGCTCAAGCTCGCCAGCATGGGCATCCGGATCGACCGCCTCACCCCGGAGCAGAAACGCTACCTCGAAGAATGGCAGGAGGGGACGTAGAGCTGGGGACGCCGCTGGCGGGCGACGCGGGGCGTGCCCACGCCCAGGCCGGCAGGATGCCGGCGCCACCGGCACACACTACAAGACCGCTCCGGCCGGCTTGACGGCCCCCGCCGTTCTGTTGCCGCGCGGGGCCCGCAAGGGGATAATACGTATCCTTGGCGTGGGGCGGAGCGGACGGGCCGGCCCGCGGAACATTCAACGCACCCGGGCACCGGGTGGAGGACTGCAATGGCGAAGTCTGTGCTTGTGACGGGCGGCGCGGGCCGGCTGGGCTCCGCGGTCGTCCGGGTTCTGTGCGAGGCCGGGTTCAGCGTCCGCGCCGTTGACCTCAGGTGGCGCCGCGACCTGCCCGTGCCGGTCGAGGCGGCGGACCTGCGCGACGCCGTCTCCGTCTATCGCTTCCTGGACGGGTGCGAGGCCGTCGTGCACCTGGCCAACCATCCGGGCCCCCGCTCCGGCATCCCGCCGCAGCAGCTTTACTGCGACAACGTCGCGGCGGACATGAACGTCTTCCAGGCGGCGGCGGACGTCGGCGCGGGCCAACTGGTCTTCGCCAGCTCCGTGCAGGCGTTCTGCGGCACGCGCCAGGGCGAGGAGGGCATCGGCCAGCCGAGCTCCCTGCCGTACCTGCCCCTGGACGGGGAGGTGCCGGCGTGCCCGGGCAACGAGTACGGGCTGAGCAAGGAGGCCGGCGAGGCGCAGTTGCGCTGCTTCGCGCGGACCGGCCAGTGCCCCTCGTGCGCCGCCGTCCGCTTCCCGCTGCTGATGATGCGCGAGTGGCTGCGCTACTTCCGCCACCGTCACCGGGGCCGGCGCCGCCACCTGGAGAACCTGGACGAGGCGTTCGCCTACCTGGCTGTCAACGACGCGGCGCTGCTCGTCCTGCGCATCCTGGAGAGGCCGCAGCCCGGCTATCACCAGCTCCTCCCGGCAGCGCCCGACCCCCAGACGGACATGCCCATCCCGGAGATCATCGGCACGTTCTACCCGGACGTCCCCCTGAAGGTCCCCGCCGAGCAGATGGAGAGCCTGGTGGACATCTCCGGGCTCGAACGCGACCTCGGGTGGGTCCCGCAGGAGGTGGGGCTCCTCGGCCGCGACGATGAAGGCAAGGAGTGACGCACCCCGGCCCGGTTACGGGCCGGCGCGCCCCTGGGAATGCCTCGTAGCGCCGCCTTCCAGGCGGCTTAGCTGCGGGCATCCTGCCCGCAGCTGTACGTCAGGCGTGGGCAAGATGCCCACGCCCAGGCCGGCAGGGATGCCGGCGCTACCCCCCAGGCGACCCGGCGGCCCCCGGCAGGACTCAGCGAAACAGGCGCCTGTAAAGGCGGAGGTCTTCCGGCCGGATTCCCTGCTCGCGGGCGTACTGCGTCGAGCAGAGGAAGCACTTGGCCTTCGTCCTGGCCCACGAAACGAACACCATAAGTGAGGCGGCGCCCAGCAGAGCGGACCAAAGCACAGACAACACGCTCAACCCGATGATAGCACCGCATAGCAGTCCCATCAGGCTACCGGTGAGCGCCCCCCAGCGTCTCACCGTGGTCTTTTCTTTGTCCGTCAGATGCTCGCAGATGTCTCTGACTTGCTCGGATCCGAGCGGTGCCCAGAACTCCCCCCTACCCTTGGTGAGACGGTGCACGACCAGGAATACGAGCCCGTTGACGAACCAGGGCGACGCCAGGCCAAGGCCAATGAGCGCCGACAGCTTGAGCGTGACCAGGAAACCAATAGCTGAGGGCCCCAGGCAGTTCGATAGCCAAAAGATCGGGGCCAACAGGATAAAGCTGCCAGCACCCGCCAGCAGGAAAACGACCACGCCGATCCAGAGGAACCAGCGCCCCCACTTCCGCGGCCCGGCGGCGAGGACCCGGTCAACCCAGCGCATCCGCCCCTGACCGGCGGCTTCCTCCATAGCCTTCCCGTCTTGCTCATTGCTCATAGCGCGCCCTCCGTTGCCGCCGGGAGCCCGTAGTCATATCCAGATCCCTCGTGCGCCACGTGGCGGACTCGGGATGACAACTCCTGGCGCTACAGCCCCGCCGAGGCGAGCAGGCGGTCAATGACCTCCATGGTCCGCACGGCGTCGTCGGCCGGGAAGCGCGGCGGCCGGCCCTCCAGCAGCGCGTCCGCGAAGTCCTCCACCATCAGCCGGTAATGGTCGGCGGGCGGGATGCGGATCTCCTCATACTCGTCCCCGCGCCAGTGATGGATGATCGCGGCGTCCTCATCGCCGGGGACCACCCCCTGCGGCGCCAGGATGCGCCCCTCGGAGCCGTGGACCTCGTAGCTGCACGAGAAGAACGTCCGCAGGCTGCACCCAAAATGCCCCAGCGCGCCCGACGGGAAGGAGAGCAGCCCGGCCAGGTAATCGTCCACGTCGGCCCCCGGGGCGATGCAGCCGAAGGCATGCCCGGCGTCCGGCTCCTCCCCGGCCAGGAGGCGCATGATCCCGATGCAGTAGTAGCCCACGTCCCGCAGCGCGCCGCCGGCCAGGCCCTTGCGGAAGCGGATGTTGTCGCGCCCGCCCCGGGCCATGGCCATGAAGGTCGCCCGCACCAGGTGCAGCTCGCCGACCGCGCCGTCGTCCACCATCCGCTTGACGCGCTGCGTCAGGGGATGGAATCGGTACATGTGGGCCTCGGCCAGCGGGACGCCGCGCCCGGCGAAGGCGTCCACGATGCGCTGCGCCTCATCCGCGCCTGCCGCCAGGGGCTTCTCGCAGAGGGTCGGTTTGCCCGCCTCGGCGCACCGGATGCTCCACTCGGCGTGCAGGCTGTTGGGCAGGGGGTTGTAGACGGCGTCCACGTCCGGGTCGGCGATCAGCCCCTCGTAGCTGCCGAAGGCGCGGGGGATGCCGTTCTCCTCGGCGAAGGCCCGCGCGCGCGCCGGGTCGCGGCTGGCGACGGCGAGCACCTCGCCGTTGCCGGACTTCTTGATCGCCGGGATGACCTTCGACTGCGCGATGTTGGCCGTGCTCAGGATTCCCCACCTGATCTTCTCGCTCATCGCTCTGCCTCCGTTGTCTGTAGGGCCTCGCCGGCGACATCGAACAGCGAGGCCGTCGAGTCCTGCCAGTTCGCCGCCACGCCCCAGCGGCGCACCTCGGCCGCCAGAACGTTGCCGGTGTGGCCGCCCTGGACCTTGCCGCCCTTCGTGCGGACCTGGATGCGCTCCGCGAGCAGTGTGCGCGCTTTCTCGGCCAGGTCGCCGGGGACCTTCCCCGCGGCCAGGGCCTTTTCGAGCGCGATCCGCGCCTCGCACTCCTGGAGGCCCTCCCGCAGCATCTCGTAGCGCACCGTCGCAATCGGCCCGTCCGGGCCGGGCGCCGCGAGCCACTGCGTGTTGTTGCGCATCAGCGTGCGGAAGCCCCGCCCGTACCTGCTCAGCAGCGGCTCCCCCCGGCTGACCGGCCAGTAATCGAACGCCACGAACGCGAACCCGCACGGGTCCGCGTGTGCCGCCCACAGCGGGTGCATCTCCCCACGGCGCGTCGCCATGCACGCGTCCGCCAGCGTGCGCCACTGCTCCAGGTGGGTGTAGGGCGCCAGGTAGTTGCGGAAGCTGAAGAACCGCCTGAACGGCACGTCCCAGCCGCCCTGGATGCCGTCCGGGCGCTCGCCGGGCGAGGGCGCCGGGGCGTCCACGAAGCTGTAGTACGACACGTCCATCCCGTTCGTGAAGCGCATGATCGCGTCGTCGGACAGGATGTCGTAGTTCCTCTGCCCTTCCGGGACCCAGGCGTCCCGGCCGTGCGTCCAGACGGCCCAGCGGGCGTAGGGCGCGTGCTCCGCGAAGAATTCCACCGTCTCCCTGACGGGTCGCACGTCGCTGGCGCAGCCGAGCGTGATGACGCGCTCGTCCCAGCCGCGCTCCCTGACGAGCGACCGGATCCCTTCCATCAGTGGCGCCCAGACCGCCTCCCCGCCCGGTGCCGCGGGCGCGGGCAGCTTCGCGACCTCGCCGTCAACCATCAGCGCGACCTGCCCCTTCTCGTCCGACCGTTTCTTGTAGCCGTACCCATACAGGCCGTCCTCCCACAGGTACACCATCGCGTACTGCGGCTCGCCGATGCGCTCGGCGTAGGTCCTTGTGTACCTTTCGGCGAGGGCCAGGTCCGGCTCGTATCCGGCGGCGGTCTTCCGGAAGGTGATCCACGGCCGCTCCTGGCCCAGGGAGTTCCCCGGCAGCACGCTGAGCCAGAGGTCGTCGCTGCCGAGCCCCGCCAGCAGGTCCAGCTCCCGCCCCACCAGCCGCCAGTGCTCCTCGGACCAGGGCCCGACGCCGTACTGCATCGCCAACGTCTCGGGCGAGGAGAGCAGCCCCACGTGCGTGACCCACTCGTTCGGGCCGGGGCAGAGCCACCTGCCGACGTGCAGTGCAACGGGGACCTGCGCGCCGGCGACGGCCAGCATGCCCGAATAGTCCCCCGGCGGCGCGTCGGGCGGTATGGCGACCGTGACCCAGACGGGCAGGACCGCGGCGTCGGCCGGCGGCTCCTCCTGGAGGACGTCGCAATAGGGCGTGAGCACGGTCGGGTCGCTGCCCTCGGAGTGAGCGCCGAACTCGAGCGGGGGGGGCGGGGACACCGCCGCGTACCGCACGCGGACGGCCTCCGTAGGGATGGTGCCCGGGCCCCGGAGCGGCGTGGCCGTGGCCCTGACGTTCGCGGGGTCGGCGCCCGTGACGACGACCTGCGCCGAGCAGAATCCGTTTCGCGGCCCGACCAGGCGGAGGGTCCCCCCGTCCGGCGCCGCCGGGATATCCTCCGCGCCCCTTATCTCGACCAGGGGGTCCACGACCATGACGGCCGCAGCCGACGCGCCCGGCGCCCATGCCGCCGACAGGCCGAGCGCCGCCAATGTCAGAGCCGGCATAAGACTCGGCCGAGTCTTCCCGTCAGGCATCACACTCTCCCCGGATGTTACGACGACCCATGATGACGGGGGGATGCTACAGCCGGGACGACGTCCTGTCAATGCGGCGACCGGGCGCATCATTCGGGCTGTCGGGGGCGGTCGGTGCGCGGCGTCTGCCCCGGCTCAGCGGGCGATGGGCGGAGCCGGTTGAGCCGCTCCCGCAGGGCGGGGCGGTCCACCTCGCGCGTGCCCTCGGCCGAGCGGACGGGGAACGCGACGGCCCTGACGACCTGCCAGTGCTGCGTCTCCCTTTGCGTGAGCATGTCCAGGAAGCCCGCGTCCACCAGCGCCCTCTGGCCTTCGCCCGGCTTCACCTTCGTCCTGGGCAGGCGGTGCAGGCCCCTGTCGTCGAGCAGCAGGAGCCCCCGGCCGGCTATGACGGGCGGGCTGGCGAGGGATACGAGCTTGCGCACGGCCTCCCCGCCGGCCTCGAGCGGCTCGGCACGCGCCAGCAGGAGTATCGTCACGGTGCCCGAGGCTGCGGGCGGGGCCATCCATTCGTCCCCTGGCGCGGGGATGTCGAGCTCCTCGGCCGGCTCGGGCGACTGCCCGTCGGCCGGGTAGAGCTGCCGCACGCCGCCGGGCGCGCAGACCGCCATGACGTATGCACGGAGCGGCTCGGAGAACTTCGCGTGGATGTGTATGCGGTCGTCCGGCCGGACGGGGACCGCTTCCAGGTCCGTCAGGGGGAGGCGTTGCTTCGCGTCGCTGCGCCGCACGTAGACCTGCAGCGTGCCCCTTGAGGCGGCGGCGCCGCCCCACAGCTTGCCGACGGCCACGGCGGCGAGGGCCGCCAGCAGGAGCAGCCCGACGACGAGGGCCGCCGCGGGAAGCACGTGCCGCCGCCTGTGCAGCCCCCGCAGGTCGCGCAGCAGTTCCTTCATGTTCTGCGGCCTGTCGGCGGGGTCCGGCGCGAGCGCGCGGTTGGCGATGCGGCACAGGGCGCGGCGGAGGCCGGGGCCGCCGGCCTCCGCGATGAGCTTCACCTGGCCCGCGCGGGCGGCCTTCAGGGCGCTTTCGGCGCCGTGATAGGGGCCTTCGCCGACCAGGAGGTATTTCAGGAGCGCGCCCGCCGCGAAGACATCCACCCGCTGGTCGGCCTCGGGCCGTCCCTGCGCTTGCTCGGGAGCCATAAAGGGATAGGTCCCCGAGGGGTCGCGCCTGGCCTGCGGCTGGTAGGCGGTCACGAAGCTGGCCAGGCCGAAGTCGATCAGTCGCGGCCTGCCGTCAGGCGTCACGATCACGTTGAGCGGCTTCAGGTCGCGATGGATCACGCCCCGGCTGTGGGCCGCGTCGAGCGCCTCGACCAGCTCGGTCATCCACTGGAGTATCTGTTGCGTGGAGGGCGGGGTCGCCCGGACGTACTCGTTCAGCGTCAGGCCGTCAATGAGTTCCGTGGCCACGTACGGGAAGGTGCCGACGCTGCCGGCGTCCACGACGCGCACGATGTTCGGGTGCTCCAGCTTGCCGAGCGGGCCGACCTCCTCGGCGATCCACTGCTGTGTCTGCTCGCGGGGGACGGGCATGGACGGCACCTTCAGGGCCACGTGCCCGAGGGCGCCGAACTGGTCGAACGCCTGGAAGACCTCCGCCTGCCCGCCGCGCCCGAGGCTCTTCTCGATGAGGTACTTGCCCCACGGGTGGCCCGGCAGGGGGAGTGAAGGCGTGGGCGCTCCGCCGGGCTCGGGCGGCGAATACGTGGGCTGTTGACTATCGGCCGTCACCCGTGCCCTCCGTGCTCGCTTGTTCACTGCCCGCCGTTGAGCTATGCGCGTGAAGACCATTCTACAGTCTGTCCGCCCTTCGGCAAGTGCTCTGTGCCGGCCGCCGGGGGCATCTCTCGTGGGCCGGGCGGGCGGCGACGGGCAATCTTCCGTCCGTCGGCCTTGATATGGGCGCTGGCACACACTATGCTGCGCCGTTCCGGGCGATCCGCGCTGCCCCGGTCGGGCGCGCGGCGGAGTCGGTTGCTCCGCTGCGAGCGGGCAATTGGTGGTGCGCAGGTTCGGACGGCAGGGCAGTGTTGTGGCGAGGAGGGACGCGATGAGGTCAGCGGTCTACGAGACATCCCCCCGGATACTGATCGTGGACGATGAACCGACTGTCCGCGACACGATAGGGCGGGCACTGACGACGGCTGGATACTGTGAGGTGTTCTCCGTCTCCAGCGTGCCCGAGGCGCGTCAGGCGATAGCCGCCGAGGGCCCCTTTGACCTGGTGCTGCTGGATATTCACCTGCCCGGCGAGTCCGGCTTTGCGCTGCTGGAGGACCTGGCGCCGAAGGCCCCGAGGACCATCGTGATGATGGTCACGGGTGCCGATGACGCGCGCTCGGCGGTCGAGGCGCTGAAGATGGGCGCGCACGAGTACCTGGTCAAGCCCCTGGACATGGACGCCCTGCGACTGGTGGTGGGAAGGACGCTGAGCTACCAGCAGTTCAGGCTCAAGGCGGACCGCCTTTCGGCACAGATCGAGCGCGAAGTGGAAAGGCGCCTGGACGCGATGGAGAAGCTTCGCCGGGCCCTGTTGGGGGCGATGTGCAGGATGAGCGAGTTCCGCGACCCCGAACCCAGCGCACACCTGGAACGGGTGGCCCACTATTCCAGGCTCCTGGCTCAGCAACTGGGGGGCAACTCTCCTTACGGCGGCCTCATTGACGACGAGTTCGTCCAGGACATCACCGTGTGCGCTCCCCTGCACGACATGGGGAAGGTCGGCGTGCCGGACAGCGTATTGATGAAACCCGGCAAACTGACCGACGACGAGATGGCCGTCATGCAGAAACACTGCGCCGTCGGGCGTGACATCTGCCGCTGGGTGCGGCAGGAACTGGGCACTGACGCTCGCAAGCCGATAGAGATGGCCGTGCAGGTCACCGGCGGTCACCACGAGCGCTGGGACGGTACGGGGTACCCCGACGCGCTCCGGGGCGCGGACATACCGCTCAGCGCGCGCATCGTGGGGCTCGCGGATTTCTACGACGCCTGCCGCAGCGTGACCGTTTACCGCGCCGAGCCCATCCCCCGGGACAAGGTGGTCGCGCTGATCGAGAAGTGGGCCGGCGAGAAGTTCGACCCCGTCGTCGTCAATGCCTTCCGGCAGTGCGGCGACGCCGTCATCGAGGTCGAGGGCGGTCCCCGGCGCTAAGAGGAGTCGCTAAAGTCTTCTCGGGTCTCCGGGCCCCTCACCCTAACCCTCTCCCGGCGGGAGAGGAAATCCCCCCTCCCTTTGGGAGGGGCGACGGGGAGGGAGCAACGATGGAGAACTTGTGTTGGCCCTCTTATTGACACTTGTACTCATGGGCTACAGTCAGTTATGCTCCTGGCATGAAAC
>CAZQEQ010000006.1:0-66216 GCA_964592385.1 uncultured candidatus Brocadiaceae bacterium
CAGGCCCTGTTGAGTGCTGGGACATGTCGAATGTATCTCCGGGACGCGACACTAGCGCAGGGGCCGCCGAGAGCGCGGAGAACCGCGCGGAGACGGGAGCACTGTTCACAAGTCTCCCCTTGAGCCGTCTCTGCACTCTCTGCGCTTCATTCTTCTTGGGCGCTGTCAGAGATCCTGCCTGTACTTGCGGTATAGCCCGCGGAACTGGTGGTAGGTGAGGCCGAGGAGCCCGGCGGCCTCCTTCTGATTGTGCTTCGCCTGCGCCAGGGCCCGCCTGAGGAGACCGATCTCCAGCTCCCGCACGGCATCGGGGAGGGGGCGCGTGATGGTCGGCGCAGGCGCGGGCTGCCCGGCTTGCTCCGGCTCGCCGGGCGCGGCGGGCGGCACGGGGTACGGGGGGAGGAAGGGGTCGAGGGCGATACCGGCGATGACGGGGGATTCGGCGCGGTAGACGGCGCGCTCGACGACGTTCTTCAGCTCCCGGACGTTGCCGGGCCAGTCGTGGCGCTCCAGCACGCGCAGGGCGGCGGTGCTGAACCGGGGGGCCTCCCGCCAGCCGAGCTCCATCGCCATGCGCGCGGCGAAATGATCGGCCAGCAGCGTGATGTCCCCTTCCCTCTCCCGGAGGGGCGGCGCGAAGAGGACCTCGAACGAGAGCCGGTCCAGCAGGTCGCGCTTGAACGAGCCGCCCCGGGCCAGCGCCGGCAGGTCGGCGTTGGTGGCGCCGACGATGCGCACGTCCACGGCGGTGCTCTGCGAGCTGCCGACGCGCTCGAAGACGCCGTACTCGACGGTGCGCAGGATCTTCTCCTGGGCCTCCAGGGGGATGTTGGCGATCTCGTCCAGGAACAGCGTGCCGCCGTCGGCCGCCTCGAAGCGGCCGGCCCGGCGTTGCGCGGCGCCGGTGAACGCGCCGGCCTCGTAGCCGAACAGCTCGGACTCGATCAGCGTGGGCGCCAGCGCGGCGCAGTTGAGCGTGATGAGCGGGTGGCCCCAGCGCTGCGAGAGGTAGTGCAGGCGGCGGGCGGCAAGCTCCTTGCCGGTGCCGCGCTCGCCGACGATCAGGACCGGCCGGTCCACGGCGGCCGCGCGCGAGACCTGCTCCTGAAAGGCCAGGAACGCCTCGGACTCGCCGATGGCGTCCGGCACGCGCGGCCCATCGGTCCGAACGGCGCGCTCGCGCATGGCGGTTCCCCCCGTGTCTTGGCTATGCTCGCCATATTATGGTGTATCTTGCCAGGTGACGCAAGGGCATTCCCCGACAGGCCAGGTGCGTAAGCCCTTGCGCAAGACCGAGTTCCGCCTTTTCCCGCCCAATCGGCACACCCATTGCCATACACCGGGCAGAAATCGTCAAGGGAACCTGTGAGATCGGGAGGCACTGCGATGGGCATTTTCAGTCGAATGCGGGACATCATCAGCTCCAACATCAACGCCATGCTGGAGAAGGCCGAGGACCCGGAGAAGCTGATCAAGCTGATGATCCAGGAGATGGAGGACACGCTGGTCGAGATCAAGGCGTCCTGCGCGGGCGTGATGGCCGCCAAGAAGAGGGTCCAGCGCCAGCTCGACGGCGCCACGGAACACGCGGAGCGCTGGGCGGGCAACGCCAGGCTGGCTGTCGAGAAGGGCCGCGACGACCTGGCCCGCGAGGCGCTGCTGGAGAAGCGCCACTACCGGCAGAGGGTGGACGCCCTGGAGAAGGAGACGACCGAGCACGAAGCCCTGGTCGCGCAGTACCAGGATGATATAATGCAGCTCGAGCAGAAGCTCGAATCCGTACGCGAGCAGCAGCGTGTCCTGGTCCAGCGCCACGTCCACGCGGAGCGCAAGAAGCGCGCGCAGAAAGGCATCCGCCGCGCCGACACCAGCGACGCCTTCATGCGGTTCGAGAACCTCCAGAACCGGATCGAGCGCACCGAGGCCGAGGCGGACCTGGTCAACTTCGGCCGCGAGCCGACGCTGGTCGAGGAGTTCGCCAAGCTGGAAGGCGACGAGGAGATCGAGGGCGAGCTGCGGACCCTCAAGGAGAGCATGGGCAGGCCCGTCTCCCCGCCCGCCGAGTGAAACGGCGTTTCCCCCTGGATGAGGGAGGGGCTCCTGTGCGAACCTTCCTGAAGATCGTCCTGCTGGTCATCCTCCTCGGCTTGAGCCTGGTCGCGCTGCTGGCGCTCGGCGTGACGGCGGCCACGCTGGGTGGCCGCCTCGCCTTCTCGTGGATGCACGTCTCGGTGGCCGGGCCGATCGTGTTCCTGGGCGTCGTGGCGGCGGTCGTGCTGTTCGGCCTGCTGGCGGCGAACATCCTGTCAGGGGTCTCGCGGCAAGACAGGGAGACCGGCGCGGACGAGGTCCGGCTCATGCAAGAGCTGCACCGCGGGCTGTCCGGCCTGGAGAAGCGGGTGGAGTCGCTGGAGACGCTCCTGATGGAGCGTCGCTCGGCCGGCGAGGCCGACAGCAGGAGGACCTCGCAATGAACATCGGCATCGTTGGAGTCTTGCTCATGCTGGGCGTCTGCGCGGTCGCGGCCGCGGCGGTCGTCGTCGGGCTGGTGGTGATGGCAGTCAGGAGGGCCGGCGGGAACCGGCATTCGGAGGACGAGACGGGGCTGATCCAGGAAATGCACCGGGACCTCCTGCAGATGCAGGAGCGCATCGAGACGCTGGAGGCCATCCTGTCCGACAGACAAAGAGAGGAAGCGGACCCATGAGCCGGACTACCACAGAGGGGAGGCGCGGCCCGTACCGCTCGCGCCACGGCGTGATCCTGGGGGTCTGCCGGGGCATCGCCGACTACACGGAGATATCGGTCTTCTGGGTGCGCGTGATCGTGCTGTTCTTCATGGTCTTTACGGGCTTCTGGCCCGTGGTGGCGCTCTACTTCCTGGCCGCGCTCCTGATGAGACCCGAGCCCGTGGTGCCGTTCCAGACGGAGGCCGACGAAGAGTTCTACAACTCCTTCACCACCTCCCACCGGATGGCCCTGCGCCGGCTGAAGCGGACCTTCGACGCGCTCGACCGCCGCATCCGGCGCATGGAAGCCACCGTGACCAGCAGGGAATACGACTGGCGCCGGCGCCTGAACGGGGAATGACGCTTCTCAGACTGCGCCGGGCCGTCCCGTCCTCTCGAAGAGCATCCGCCGCAGGTCGCGCTCGACCTCCGCGCAGTCCGGGTGGCCGAGCAGGTTGTTGCACTCCCCGGGGTCTTCCTCCAGGTCGTACAGCATGTAGGCCGTGCCGTCCTCGTGGACGGCGTACTTCCAGCGCCCGGTGCGGACCATGGTGTTCTGCCGTCGCGCACACGCCACCGCGCTGAGCGCCGCATCCCGCAAGGTGGCGTCCGGGTCCTTCAGGACCGGCCAGAGGGACCTGCCCTGGCAGCCCGCGGGAACCACCGCGCGGACGGCCTCCAGGAGGGTCGGCATGATGTCCACGGTCTCCGCGAGGGCGCCCGGGCGCAGGCCCGCCGCGACCCGCCCGGGCCACCGGACGACGAGCGGCACGCGGAGCGCACTCTCGAAGAAGCGCGACTTATAGACCAGCCCGTGGTCGCCGAGCATGTCCCCATGGTCGGACCAGAAGACGACCAGCAGGTCGTCCAGCCAGCCGCGCCGCGCGCACGCTTCGAGGATGCGCCCGAACCAGCGGTCAATGAGGCTGATCTTGCCGCAGTAGTTGGCCCGCAGCGCGCGCACGTCCTCCTGCGTCAGGTCCGCGGGCCGGCCGTGCTCCTGCCACTCGGCGGCCTGCTGCGGCACCCACGGCCCCGGCGCCGCGCCTTCGGGGGCGACGGCGGGCGGCGTCTCGGCCGGGTCGTACATGGCCGCGTACTCGCCCGGCGCGTCCCACGGCTCGTGCGGGCCGGGGAAGCCGACGAAGAGGCAGACCGGCCGGCCGCCCTCGTAGCGCTCGACGAACTCGACGCCCCGCCGCCCCACGTAGCTGTCCGGGAAGTCCTCCACCGGCAGGGGGCTGGGCCAGACGGCGCGGTGCCGGCCGTGCTCGATGCGCCGGCGGTAGTCCGCCCGGAACGCCTCGAGCAGCCCCTTCGTCTGCCAGTCGTCGGTCATGTAGGACTCTGTCCTCTGCGAGGCGAGCGGCCCGGTGGTCTCGTGCACGAAGTCGAACCCGCGCGCGTGCATGTAGGGCTCGCGCTCGCGCATGTGGCCGTCGCCGTGCGCGTAGTAGTGCGACTTGCCGACGTGCGCCGTGTAGTAGCCGCAGCCCTGGAGCCGCCGGAACAGCGACTCGTAGCCCGCCGGCAGTTCGCCGTAGTTGCCCCACATGCCGTGCTCGTGCACGTAGCGGCCGCTGATGAACGAGGCCCGCGCGGGCATGCAGACCGGACTCACCGTGCAGGCGTGCGTGAACAGCGCCCCCTCGGCGGCGAGCCGGTCCATGTTCGGCGTCCGTATCTGCGGATGCCCGGCGCAGCCCATGCAGTCGGCCCGCTGCTGGTCGGTCATCAGGATCAGGATGTTCGGCGGTCTCTCGGCCACGGTTCCCCCGGGACAGGGCGGAGGGGCGATTCTACGCGCGCCGCGCTGTGAAGTCAAAGCACCCGCTTCGCGCCGGAGCACCTTGAACGGGGCCGCGCCCAGCATATAATCCCCCTGTCCGCGCACGAGTCCCGCAACGACCGGAGGGCCGCACAATGAAGGGCCTGCCCTGCATCGAGACGGAATCGTTCATCGCCTTCATCGCCGACAATGCGCCGGCCGGCATCCACCGCGCCGGCTACAACGGGGTCGCCTCCCTCATCCCGCGCTGCAGCGGCAATAACCTCTTCGTGCCCGCCTACGCGGGTCTGAACTACGAGATCATATGGCTGCCCGGCCTCGCGCCTTACGCGGGGAAGGACGACTGCCGCTTCGAACCGCGCTGCGAGCCGATGCACGTCGAGTCGGCCGACGGGCAGGGCGCCGTGCTGGTCCAGCCGGAGACCGCGCACGCGCACGTCAGCGCGCGCATCGCGTTCTCAGTCGAGGAGCCGCACTACATCCACCAGCACATCGAACTCACGCCGCACCGACGCTTCTGCGGCGAAGGGGAGCCGAACACGTTCCGGACACTCTGGGCCAGCTACATCCACGTGCCGCCGGACCGGCACGTCTACCTTAAGCCCGACCGGGGGGCGGGCGATGACCTGGCCGGCTGGTTCGGCCTGACCAAGGCGGAGCATGACGCGCCCCGGATGGAGGTCCGCCGGCTGCCCGGCGGCCGCGAACTGGACTCCGAAGGGCACCTGGACGCCATGTCGCGGCAGGAGCCGCTCTCGGCCGAGGAACTGTCGCGGCTTCCCGACGAAGTCTGCGCGCCGATGGCGGTGCCGAGGTCGCTCGACGGCCCGCTGGCCTTCTACTACGGGCTCTGCCACGGCGCACAACTGTTTCTGATGATGTTCAAGCAGCCCGAGCGGTTCCGGCTCGCCTACTCGCCGTGCGGCGGGGGCAGGGCGCCGGCCTGGAGCCCTGCCTGGGACTACGTCCTCCGCGTCGAGGACGCGCAGCCCGGGGCGACATACTCCTGGGACCTGTGCCTCGCCGTCAAGCAGTATGAGGGCCGCGCGGACGTCCTCCGCGAGGTCCGGCGCTACCAGGAGGGCTGATACCGCGCAGGATGGACTTTGCCGGCCCGGCCCGCTATCATGGCGAACCGGGCACAACTGACGGGGGAACTGATCGTGATCACGCAGTCCAACCATCGCCCGGCGAGTTGCATAATCGTCGTCTTCGGCGCCAGCGGCGACCTGGCGCAGAGGAAGCTGGCCCCGGCGCTCCACAACCTCGCCCTCGAGGGCCTCCTGCCCGAGGGCACCGTGCTGGTGGGCTTCGGGCGCACGGAGATGGGCGACGACGCCTTCCGCGCCCGCCTGGAAGAGGGAGTCGCGCAGTCCTCCCGCGCGCGGCCCATCGACCGCGAGGTCTGGGCCTCCCTGGCGCGGCGGGCCTTCTATCAGCAGGGCGCCTACGGCGACCCGGATAGCCACAACCGGCTCGATGAACGGCTCCGGGAACTGGACGGGCAGTTCGGCACCGGCGGGAACCGCATCTTCTACCTGGCCGTCCCGCCGGAGGTGGTCGAGCCCGTCCTGGCGAACCTGGCGACGGTCGGCGCGCTGCGGCGGCAGGTCCCCTGCCCCGAGGGTGGGGACTGCTACCTTCGTGTCGTCTTCGAGAAGCCGTTCGGCCGCGACCTCGCCTCGGCCCGGCGGCTGGGCGACAGCATCGACGGCCTGCTGGACGAATCGCAGGTCTTCCGCATGGACCACTACCTGGGCAAGGAGACCGTCCAGAACATCAGCGTCCTGCGGTTCGCGAACAGCATCTTCGAGCGCGTCTGGGACTCCTCGTCCGTGCAGTGGATACGCGTCACCGTAGCCGAGAGCGTCGGCGTCGAGGGGCGCGGCGGCTACTTCGACTCGACCGGCATCCTGCGCGACATCCTCCAGAACCACGTGCTCCAGCTCCTGACGCTGGTCACGATGGAACCGCCGGCCTCCCTGGCCGCCGACGCCATCCGTGACGAGAAGGTCAAGGTCCTGCGCTGCCTGCGCCGGCCCGAAGGGGGCGACGTCGCCCGTTCCGTCATCCGGGGACAGTACGGCCGGGGCCTCGTCGCCGGCACGGAGGTGCCCGCCTACCGCGAGGAGGAGGGCGTCGCGCCGGGCTCGACCACAGAGACGTTCGTCGGCATCCGCACCTACATCGACAACTGGCGCTGGGCCGGCGTGCCCGTTTACCTGTGCACGGGCAAGCGGCTGGCGGAGCGGCTGACCGAGGTCGCGGTCGAGTTCAAGCCCGTGCCGCAGGTCCTCTTCGGCGCGCTCGAGGACGTCAGGCTGAAGCCGAACCGGCTCACACTGCGCATCCAGCCGGACGAGGGGGTCTCGCTCGGCTTCGTCAGCAAGGCGCCCGGGCTTCGTATGGCGCTGAAAGACGTGGAGATGGACTTCCCGTACGGCAGCGCGTTCCCGGCTGCCTCGCCCGAGGCGTACGAGCGGCTGCTGCTCGACGTGATGGCCGGCAACGCGGCGCTGTTTGCGCGGCGGGACGAGGTCGAGCTGGCCTGGGAGTACGCGGCGGGCATCCTGGACGCCTGGGCGGCCGGCCCGCCGCCCGATTTCCCCAACTACGAGGCCGGCACGTGGGGGCCGATTTCGCCGGAGGACTTCTTCTCGCCCGAGACGGACTATTCGCGCAGAGGATAGTTGACAGTCTGCAGTTGAACAGTTGACAGTGAACGGCGAACGGCGAAGGCCAGCGTGCGGGCGTTGCCCGCCGCGGCGCTTGCTGGTATAGTGTGCCCGAGAATCAGGGCATCCAATTCACGCAGAGGCATGGAGCGCTGGACGTCCAGAAGCACATCGAGTACTGGCGAACAGGCGGTGAGCAGGACTTCGATGCGGCCAGCGCCTTGCTGCAGACCGGCCATTTCAGGCACGCGCTGTTTTGTGCCCATCTGGCGCTGGAAAAGCTGCTGAAAGCTCACGTGACGCGCCAGACGGGCGAGACCCCTCCGCGCATCCACGACCTGCTGCGTCTGGCAGACATGGCGCGCCTGTCACTCCATGATACCCAGAGAGCGTTCCTCGCCGAGTTCTCGGTGTATCAACTGGAAGGCCGCTATCCCGACGCGGAGCAGGTGCCTCTCGATTCTGGAAGGGCGAACAAGCAGATCTCACGGGCCGAGGAGATGCTGGGATGGTTGACCGAGAGGTTATGAAAGCAGTCCGTGGTTACCTCGCCGGGCTACGTGACGTGGGGATTCATCCTTCCCGGGCTGTCCTCTTCGGTTCATTCGCCAGGGCCACTGGCGATGAATGGAGCGATATCGACCTGGTGGTGATCGCGCCCGAGTTCGACGGGCACCGTGACATGGAACTCATCCAGGCCCTCTGGCGGATGCGAGCCAGCACTGACTCGCGCATCGAGCCGATCCCGTGCGGCGACCGGGAGTGGGAGACGGACGAGGGGCGGCCCATCCTCGAGATCGCCCGCAACGAGGGCGTCCTTATCGAACTGTAGTTGACAGCCTGCAGGGGCTTTCCATGCTCGGCTTTGACCTGCGCGTGCCCCGGAAACCAACCACGACGGGCACGACGCACACAACGGACAGCCCTGAAAGAAAGAGCACAGGCGACGACAGCGCCTGAAGGCCTGGCCGTCATGCTCGTCGTGTCGCTGTGGTGAGAACGGCCCGCCGTACGGGGGCGCCTCAGACCTGGATGGCGTTGAAGATGTCCGTGTTGCTGAGCATCCCGATGATGTTCTTACCGTCAAAGACCGGCGCCCGCCGGATGCCCGCGTGATGCATCAGCCGCGCGCAGTACTTCAGCGCCAGGCCCGGGGACACCATGACCAGCGGCTTGGTCATGATCTCGAACACCTTCACCTCGGCCGGGTCCTTGCCGGGGTCCACGACCTTGTTGACGACGTCCTTGCGCGTGACGATGCCGTAGGCGTCCTCCTGGCTCCTGTTCTGCACGATCAGGCTGGAGACGCCCTTCTCCCGCATCAGCGCCACGGCCTCCGCGACCGTCTGCATGCCGTCAACATAGACGACACCTTCGCTCATCACGTCCTGCGCCTTGGCAAACCGCACGTCCTGGAGTGCCTTGCCCATAGGAGCGCCCTCCTTCCGCCAAAGGTATGAGACCATAGACCCCCTGTTTCTGCTCTATCGCGCGACCGTGATTATACCGCCCGCCGGGCGCAATACAAGACTTTGGTCGCCCCGCTGCGGTTGAAAGGCCGGTGGGAATGGCGTAGGCTGACCGCGACGTCCCGCCGAAACGGGAGGGCAAAAGATGAGGCCGTTGAGCAGGAAGTCCTTCATGGGGCGCGCCGCGGGGGGTGTCCTGCTCGTCCTGCTGCTGGTCGGCGGCTGGTTCGTGCTCGACAGGATCATGGCCGGCAGGACGGACCACGGGGGCACGGGGCAGCCGCCGGCGGCGCCCGTCGTGGCGCAGATGGACTACGACTGGAGCGTGCTCGACCTCGACGGGGGCGAGTTCCCGCTGGGCGAGACGCAGGGCAAGACGCTGTTCCTCAACTTCTGGGCCACCTGGTGCCCGCCCTGCGTGGCCGAGATGCCGAGCATCCAGCGACTCTACGACGAGCTGAAGGACGAGGGCGTGGCCTTCGTCCTCGTGTCCGACCAGAGGCCGGCGACCGTCCGCAGGTTCGCGCAGGCGAGGGGGTTCACCCTCCCCTTCTACACGTCCGAGAGCGACCCGCCCGAAGTGTTCCGGACACGCGGTATCCCCGCGACGTTCATAGCCTCGCCGGACGGAAGCATCGTGGTCCGGCACGTGGGGGCGGGGCGATGGGACGACGAGAAGGTGGTCGAGTTCATCCGGGGGCTCGCCGCAGACGAGGGCGCCCCTTAGGCGCAGCGCGGCCGCCCTCAGCGGACGGGCGCTTCCGTGCTCATCTGCCAGTGGACGGCGTCGCCGGGGAAGGTCAGGTCGAAGCACAGGTCGCTCGCCCCCCAGCCGCGGTTCAGGTCCGGCCCGAAGCCCCAGGCGAAGACACGGTGCTGGTCCACGAACGTCCGTTCCCCCTGCGACAGGTAAACGCCCGAAAGGGCGGCCCTGGTACCCGCATCGGGTTCGAGCGACACGACGTTGAGCCGCTCGAGCGCGGCAGCGGGGATCGTGGCGGTCACCTCCGCCCCGTCCTCTGCCGGCCCGACCTCGGCAATGGCCTCGCCGTTGACCACCAGGCGCGCCTTCCCGGTCATGCCGGAGGCGGTGCCGTGCAGGACGGCGTCATGCGCCGCCGCGAAGTCATCCGCACGCCCCGTGAGCACCAGGTACGGCTCGGTGAGCGTGTGCGTCGCCCCGTCGGTAGCCGCGGTCACGGTGAGGGAATGGAAGCCGTCCGCCGCGCCGCCAACGTCCAGGCTGATCTCGAAGTCGCCCCACATCCGTCTCCGCGCGAACGGGACCTCTTGCGTCGTATCGTCCAGGCCGACCTCCAGCCGGGTCACCTCACCCGCGGGGTCCCAGAACTGTCCCCGCACGACGAGGGCGTCCGCCGTGCGCAGCGTGACGAACCGGCGCGGCTCGTTGACGATGATCGCGTGGTCTTCCTCCAGCGGCTTGTAGAAGGTGTCGAGCCGGTCCTCTTCGACCACGACGACGCGGTAGCCGGGCGGCCGACCGTCCTGGTTGCGGCGGGGGCGGCCCCGGCTGTCGCGCGGCGACTGCGCGACGCCGGTCACCAGCACGTTGGCCGGAAACGTGGACTCCTCGCTGCCGGGCGGAAAGACGCGCCCCTCGGTGTGATGGTGCCCCATCAGGCCGAGTGTCAGGCCCAGGTCCGCCACGGCGCGCAGCGGGTCGCTGCCGTGCGTCAGCAGCACGGTGCGCTCGCCGGGCGCCGAGCGGACGTCCTGCTCGATCCAGGCCCGTGTCCCCGGCGAGAAGTGGTCCCACTCTCCCCCGACGATCCGCGCGAACGGCACCCCGACCAGGTGCACGCCCGCGAAGGAGAACGACCACCGGGCGGGGCAGACGTAGCGCTCCCAGCAGCGGTTGCCGAACAGGGGATGGTAGAGTTCCTCGTGGGTGAACCCGCTGCGGCCGCGCCCCCCGTATTCCACAGTGTCGTGGTTGCCCGCCACCATGAAGACCGGCGAGCCAAAGGTCTCGAAGTAGTGCCCGATCTCCGAAAAGGAGCGCACCAGCTCGTCCGGGCGGCTCACTGCCGGGTCGCCGCTGCGCATGTCGCCCGTGCAGACGTAGAAGGCCGGCGCCAGCGGCAGGCCCTCGCACTCCCGCCGCGCCGCGCGCATCGCCGGCCAGTCCCCGTGCACGTCCGTGATCTGCACGAAGGCAAAGGGCAACCCCCGCTCGTCCCTCCGCAGGCCGAAGTCCACGCCGCTCTGCTCGTCCTGCTCCACGCGCCGGAACCACGGGCCCGTCGGCCAGGTGCCCGAAGGAAAGCCGACCGACACGCAGATGAACGGCTCCTCGGCGACCAGCCGGTACCGCCCCTCCGCGTCGGTGACGGCGGAGCCGTCGAGCGCGTCGACGCGCACCCCCGGGACGCCCCCTTCGTCCGCGCCACGGAGCCCGTCGCCGTCCTCGTCCCAATAGACGGTCCCCTCCGCCGTGCGAGCGCCGGCGGCGCGCGGCGTCTCAACCTGCCCGAGGGCCGCCCCGGCGGCCAGGAACAACGCTGCTGCGGCAACCGTCAACGTCTGTTTCGCCCGGATCATGGGACCCCTCCCTGCGCTCCGTGGCACGCGTCGTCGGAGAGCGCGCAAATTCGAGGATACCTGTGCCGGGCGCAGCCTGTCAACACGCCGGGCTCGTGCGGGCATCTTTTTTCTTGCTTTGGAGCGCCCGGTACGGTAGATTTCTTGCGCTGAAGGCGTGCCCTCATGCGCCCTTTGGGCGTCACGTCCAGGGGTCGCGTGGCGCGGCCCGAGGAATGTTCTGTGACTAAACGACCCGTCTGGAAGGTTCCTTCCCGGATGGCCGGTCCCGAGGACCAAGCACCTGCCGGCATCGTCACCCCTGCCGTGGGTTCCCTCCTCCTGGCAGGGGAGGCGGC
This sequence comes from uncultured candidatus Brocadiaceae bacterium, assembly GCA_964592385.1. Taxonomy (GTDB): domain Bacteria; phylum Planctomycetota; class Brocadiia; order SM23-32; family SM23-32; genus CAZQEQ01. The sequence continues at coordinate 11,563 of CAZQEQ010000006.1, forward strand.
GCACAGGCCGCAGTCCTTGGAGTTACGAACGCTCTTCCAGCCGCTCACGCACCGGGCGACGTGAATGGCTGTGCGCCTTCGAGGCTGTCGAGCCGCCGGCGCCGCAAGGCGTCGGGGCTCATAGCATATGAGACGTTCGTTTAGTGCGAGGTTACGCAATGGCTGAAGGCAAAGTTAAGTGGTTCAGCGATCAGAAGGGCTACGGTTTCATCGAGCCCAACGACGGCAGCCCGGACGTGTTCGTTCATCACAGCGCGATCCAGGGCGTAGGGTTCAAGACGCTGTCTGAAAACGACGCGGTCCAGTACGAAGTTGAGCAGGGCCCTAAGGGTCCGAGGGCTGTAAACGTCGTGAAGCTGTGAAGCAGCGCTGAACCGCATTGGATTGAAGTGGGCGCCGTTGCGCGGAGGGACGCGACGGCGTCTTTCTGTACCCCTTCGCCGGGCCCCGCGGTCCCATGTTTCCGCTTGCTTTCCTGCGCCAGACGTGATATACTTCGCGGTGAAAGATGCGCTCCGATGCGCCCTGTGGGCGGCACGGCCTGGTGCCGTGCGGAGTGGTCTGGGGGGTCGTTCTGAAACTATGTGAGCCCCTTCGATGACGCCCCTTGGGGGGCCGATGCGCGGGCGGCCGAGTTCCCCTGGCTTTGCTTTCCCTACCGAGGGTTCCCTCCCTTCGGCATAAATGCGTGCCTCGGAGTACTCATCCGTAGTTGCGAACGGCGCTTCTGCCTGCTCAGCGACCCGGAAGCGTCAGTGGCTGCGCGGCTTTCAGACGTTCGGGCGCACCACGCACGCCGTGTGCGTCGGCCCGAACGGAAGCAACCGTTTTCTTACGAGGTTACGTGATGGCTGAAGGAAAAGTTAAGTGGTTCAGTGATCAGAAGGGCTTCGGCTTTATCGAGCCGAACGACGGCAGCAAGGACGTTTTCGTACACCACAGCGCCATTCAGGGCGCGGGCTTCAAGACCCTGTCCGAGAACGACGCGGTGCAGTACGAAGTCGAGCAGGGCCAGAAGGGCCCCAGGGCCGTGAACGTGGTCAAGCTGTAAGACAGCGCTGAATCACAGCGGACTGTAATGGGCGCCGTTGCGCGAGGGACGCAACGGTGCCCGTTCTCTTTTAACCACGCAGGCACGGAGAGCACGGGGAACGCAAAAGGACGAACGAGACGGCAAAGACTGACAAACGGACGCCACGCACGAGGTCTGGTCGCCAGGAAGGCTGAAGTCAGCAACCACAACGGTGTCCAGAGGTGTTGCAGTTGACGGCCAGCTCTGCTGCTTCTCACTCCTTCCTTGCCGTTCTCCGTGTTCTCCGTGCCTCCGTGGTGAGATCCGTTGTCGTTCGCCGTTGCCGTGCCTCACGCCTCAAGTCTCCGGCCTCAAGCCTGTCGTCACCTCCCCGCACTTGCATCCCCCCGCCCGTCGGGTATAAGAGCGCACTTGCACTCACTCTCCTGTCAAAAGGGACGTCCGCAATGGCCGAGAGCATCATCGACACGGACATGGGCCAGATGACGCACCGCGAGCGGTTCCGCCGCACGATGCACTTCCAGAAGGTCGACCGTGTGCCCCACTGGGAGTTCGGCTACCTCGGGGAGACGCAGGACCGCTGGCACCAGGAGGGCCTGCCCGCCCAATACGACAACGACTGGCGCATCGAATCCTACTTCGGCGTGGACCCCTCGCGGCACGTCCCGTTCCACGGCGGCATAGAGCCGTCATTCGAGGGCGAGTGGGAAGTGCTACAAAAGGGAGAGGACTGGCGCAGGGTCCGCACCCCGGACGGCGCAATCTTCGAGGAAAAGACCAGCGGCATCAGGACGATCCCCCATTACATCAAGATGCCCGTCGAGAACCGCGATGATTGGGCGCGGTTCAAGGAACGCCTCGACCCGGAGGACCCGCGCAGGTTCGGGACCGACTACAAGGCGCTCGGCCAGGAGCTGATGCGCAGCGACCTGCCGGTCGGCATCGGGCTCGGCTCCTACTTCGGCATCCCGCGCGATTGGCTCGGCTTCGAGCGCATCTCGATGATGCTCTACGACGACCGGGACCTGGTGGAGGACATCGTCGAGACGCTCACGCGTATCTACTACCGCCAGATCGAGGAGGCGCTGAAGTACATCGAGGTGGACTTCGCCGCCGGCTGGGAGGACATCTGCTTCCGCAGCGGGCCGATGCTCAGCCCGCAGATGTTCCGCGAGATCGTCGGCCCCAGGCTCAAGCGCGTCTGCGACCTCCTGCGCCAGCACGGCTGCACCGTGATCTGGACGGACTGCGACGGCGACGTGACGCCGCTGGTGCCGATATGGCTGGAGGCGGGCCTGAACTGCATGTTCCCGCTCGAGGTCTTCCCCGGCAGCGACCCGGTCAAGTACCGCGAGATGTGGGGGCGGCAGATACTGCTGCGCGGCGGCCTGAACAAGCACCTGCTCGCCGAGGGGAAGCGGGAGATCATCGCCGAGTTGAAGCGCGTCGAGCACGTCGTCGAGGACGGCGGCTTCATCCCCCACGGCGACCACCGCATCCCGCAGACCGTCTCGCTCGAGAACTACCGGTACTACATCCGCAACAAGCTGGCCATGCTCGGCTGGCGGGACGACGACATAGCCCAGGTCGAGGGGCTGCGCGGCGCGTAAGGCCACGGCATTAACGCAGAGAACGCAGAGAACGCGGAGACGGGACGAGAGGATGGGCGCGTCGCCTTGCGCAGGTAGCGCCGGACGCATCAGTCACCACCGCCGGCCCTTCAACTCCTCCAGGTCTTGATCGGTCAGGCCGAGGCCCTTCAGGTCACCGGTGCCCAAGCCCACCTTCCTCAAGTCGCTGAGGATCAGACCCGGGTATACCGATGGAGCCACGTACCCCGGCAGGGCCGAGTACAACGAGAAGTCCATTAACTCGTCGCGCAAGGCGGCCTGCTGTGCGCCGCGAAGCTGGGGGTCGAGCACCCGCAAGGGCAGGTCCCATCCTTCGCCCACGAAGAGCGTTCCAGCACGCCGTACGGCCTCCTCCGCGGGAAGCCCCTTATCATCCTTGCCGTCCTGCCCGACGCTGTAAAGGAGAATACCCTCATTGGTCCTTCGATACACGAGAGGAGCCTCGGTGAAGGGATCCGGGGGCAGCGTCTCTAAGATGTCCGGGACAAGTTCCTCGAGGGAATCGGGCCAGCGCCCATGCATCATGCGCCACTTCTCCACCAGCAGCGCCGTCCGCGCCATCGCGAGTTGCGCCTTGCTCTGCGCCTCGTCGCGGAACATGCTGCCCATGTCAGGCACCGTCTGTGCGGACAGTGGATAGCGCCACTTCGACACCCAGAACTCCCTATCAACCATGTCGCGGATACCTATCCCTTTGACTACCTTCTCGGGCGGCGCAGCCGCCGTCAACTCGGCGTACTGGTCCATCACGCCGTGGAAGAACAGGGCATCCTTCTGCCGCCAGCCGGGAACCCACCCGTAGGCCAGCCGGCGAATCGGCCCCTCCTTTTCGAGCATCACATCCGCACGGACAAACGCATCAGTTCCCAATGATCTCTCACTGACGAGAGTCAAGCCGAGCGAGAGCCCTCTTTCCTCCAGTTCGAATTCCCGGGCGAGGGCGTCGAGCGCCGCCTCGTCCATCCGGCAGAGCCCCATTATGCGCTCCAGGTTCCCGACCGCCATCCAGGCCAAGTCCAGCCTAGCCGTCGCCGCGATCATAACCGGTCGTTCCCCAAAGGACGCGGCGAGACGCCGATACGCCACCAGAGACCGGGCCGCGCCAGCGGCGTCGCCTTGGATGGCCCGCAGGAGCGCCTCCCGACCGCAGAGCCGGCCGAGGTCGCGCAGGCCTTGAACATCGGGGAACTGAAGGTCCCGATAGTCGGACTTGGGCTCCAGCGGGTAAGAGCCCCCCGGGAGCCGCGCGGCCTCGTGGCAAAGCCGCAGGGCCTCGGCGTTCGCTTCCAGATCGGTGCGCAGCCAGCCCTGCACGGTCTCCGAGGGCAGCGTGCCGACCACTCGGCCAAACCTGCAGGAGTCCAGCAAGTCGCTCTCGGCCGTCTTCTGAAGTGCGTCGCGCGCTTTGAGAAAGCCCAGCGCGGAGTTCTCCTCGTCGGGAAGGTAGTTGTGCCGGCTGACGAGTTCTTCAACGGTCAGGATCTGGCCGTCGGCGCGGAGCTGGGCGAGCTTCGCATTCAGCCTGCGCGTCCAGTACGAGTCGTAGATACACCCCGCCAGGACGAGAAGCGCCGCCAGGCCAAGCACGATAACGGCAGCCCTGCGCCGCCGTGCCCGGCGGCGCGTCGCAAGCTCCCGCAGAAGGTCGGCCTCTTCCGCATCGAGACCCACATTGCCTCCCGGGCCCGAATAGCTGCGTCACACCAGCGGAGCGGCTTCCTTGCGGGCCAGCAGTATCTGGACGAACGCCTCCAGGCGCGTCTTGAGCTGGCCGCTCAGGGGCCCCGGCCGGTCGGCCTCCAACGTCAGGACGGGCACGGGCAGGCGCTCCCGGATGATGCGGTCCTCGATGCGCCGGTGGCAGAAGCTCTGCACGTAGTGGATGACGCCGTCCAGGCCTCGCTGCCTGCACTCGATCCGGATGTCCTCGATGCGCCGGAAGACGCCGTAAGGGTAGGTGTACCGGCTGTACTGGTCCGCCAGCAGCGACGCCGCCTGGAGCATGGCGAACTGGCGCTGCGTCTCGTTATAGACCACCAGCGCGCCGAGGGATTCCAGGAAGTCGTAGATATCCGGGACGATGGGGGGCACGCCGCAGTAGCCGAGCCGCAGGGAGTAAGGCACGGGCGTGCAGCCGGTGGCGACGCTGAGGAAGTGCTCGGCCTCTCGGCGGTAGCGGTAGGGGTCGGCGCAGAAGTCGCTCGCGCTGACCAGCCAGAGGTGGTTCTCCTTGCCCCGTACGGTCAATCCCCGCCAGCTCAAGCGGTCGATCTCGGCCGCCGCCGAGCGGGCCGGCGCGAGGCGCTCCCGCCACTTCTCGGCCTCGTTCAGGTCGGCTTCGAACATGGCGGCCAGCTCCTGGAGCGCCCGCTGCATGGCCCCCGCCTCCGGCTTCTGCGGGTAGTTGAACCGCAGGCAGCGGACCCCCTCGTGCTCCAGCACCTCAAGCAGCGCCTCGGTGTTGGCGCAATCGCCCCGCGTCACGCCCAGCACGCACTTGACGTCGTGCCGCCGCACGGCGCCGTACAGGCCCTTCGTCCAGCAGCAGCACGTCCGCGGGAAGCCCGACCGCTCGGCCAGCGCGATCAGCTCCACCGGGTCCTCGGCGCCGATGAACAGGTTGTTCAGGTCCACCGGCACCAGGCCCGCCGCGTACAGGACCTCGATGGGCACGCTGGTGGTTATGCCGACCGTCTTGTCGGCCGGCAGATTGGCGGGCACGCGCGGCGGCAGAACGTGTCTCATGTGCAGGCAGCCTCCGAAACCGGCGTCCCATTGTATGCCGGGCCGGCCGCGTGTCAACGACGGCCAAGGCGGATTGCGGATGCCGCACTGCGGAACGGCAACCCTTCGACAAGCTCAGGGCAAGCGGCCAACGGCAACGACACGGGACACGGATGAACACGGATGCACACGGATGACGGCGGACGGCAGGCGGGAGGCGCAAGGATGAAGGCAGAAGCTTGCCCGCCGTACGGCGGGGCAGAAGGATGAAGTGACGGCAAGGCGCGGCGAATCCTCCCTGCCGTTAACAAGCAACCGGCAACCCCTCGCCTCCGCTCGGGGCAGGCCCCTCGAACCGCCTGCGGTGCACTCGTGGCAGGCAAGAGACGAGCAATCCGCCGTACGGCGGACAACAAGGAACAAGCAGCAAGGAGGTCTGCCCTCAGAGCGAGCCGGATTCGATGAGGTTCTCGACGAAGCGCACGTCGAACTCGCCGCTGACGTACCCGCCGTGCTGGATCAGCTCCCGGTAGAACGGGACGCTGCTGTGGATGCCCTCGACGACGAACTCGCCCAGCGCGCGGCGCAGGCAGGCCAGCGCCTCACGGCGCGTCGGCTGGTGCACGATGAGCTTGGCAATCATCGAGTCGTAGTGGGGCTTGACCTCGTAGCCGGCGTGGGCGTGCGTGTCCACGCGGACGCCCGGGCCGCCCGGGACAATGAACTCCGTGATGGTGCCGGGCGAGGTCCGAAAGCTGTCGGACGGATTCTCCGCGTTGATGCGGCACTCGATGGCCACGCCGTGGAACTCGACGCGCTTCTGCTGGAGCGTGAGCTTCTCGCCGGCCGCGATGCGAAGCTGCTCCTTGACCAGGTCCACGCCGGTGACTGCTTCCGTGACGGGGTGCTCCACCTGGAGCCGGGCGTTCATCTCGATGAAGTAGAAGCCCTTCTCGCGGTCCACCAGGAACTCGATGGTCCCGGCGTTCGAGTAGCCGACGGCGGAGGCGATGCGCACCGCAGCGGACGTCACCTTGTCCCGCAGGTCGTTGTCTATGCCGGGGCTGGGGGTCTCCTCGATGAGCTTCTGGAACCGCCTTTGGATGGAACAGTCGCGCTCGCCCAGGTGTATGCAGTTGCCGTGCCGGTCGGCCAGTATCTGGACTTCGACGTGGCGGGCGTGTTCGAGGACCTTTTCCAGATAGACGGCGGGGTTCTTGAAGGCGGCGTTGGCCTCGTTGCGCGCCAGGGCGAGCATGTTCTTCAGGCTGATGTCGTTGTGGGCTATGCGCATTCCGCGGCCGCCTCCGCCGGCGGCGGCTTTGATCATGACGGGGTAGCCGATCTTGTGGGCGAGTTCGAGGGCCTCCTCGTCGTCCTCCAGGGGCCCTTCGCTTCCCGGGATGACGGGGACGCGGTGCTCCTGGGCGATCTTCCGGGCCTGGACCTTGTTGCCCATCTTGCGCATGACTTCGGAGGAGGGCCCGATGAAGACGATGTTGGATTCCTCGCAGATCTCGGCGAAGTTGTCCTCCTCGGCCAGGAAGCCGTAACCGGGGTGGATGGCGTCGACGTTGGTGATCTCGGCGGCGCTGATGATGCGAGGGATGTTGAGGTAGCTCTCGGCGGGCGGGGCGTCGCCGATACAGACGGCCTCGTCGGCCAGGTCAAGGTAGCGGGCGCCGGCGTCGGACTTGGAATAGACGGCGACGGTTTCGATACCCATCTCCTTGCAGGCGCGCAGGACGCGGAGGGCGATCTCTCCCCGGTTTGCGATAAGAACTCTGCTGAACATGGCGCTGTGCCAGAGAAAAAGCCTGTGTTGAACCAGTGGCGGCGGGGCGCGCTACCCCTCGGCGGGCTCGACCAGGAAGAGCACCTGCCCGTATTCGACCGGCTCCGTGTCCTGGACCAGGATCTCGACGATGACGCCGGCCGCCTCCGCCTTGATCTCGTTCATCACCTTCATGGCCTCGATGATGCAGACGACGGAGTCCTGGCTGACTTCCGAACCGATGCTCACGTAGGGGTCGGCCCCCGGGTTGGGCGCCCGGTAGAAAGTGCCCACCATGGGCGAGGTGATTTCGATAAGGTTCTCCTCCTTGGACGGCGGGGCCTCTTCGGTCGCTTCGCCGGGACTCTGGAGGGCCGGATGGTAGCCAGGGACGTGTTGCAGGTGAGGCAGGCCGAAGCCGACGGGCGGGAACTGCGGGGGGATGTTCTTGCGGATCTTGACGCGCAGATCCCCCTCCTCGACCTCGAGCTCCGCCAGGTCGTGGGCCGCCATTATCTCAATGAGCTTCCGGACTCGTTCCACCGCGTCCATGGAGTGATTCCCCTCAACTGCCGGCGCTCTCCGCGGCGCTCCCCCGCACCAACGCCTGCACGTCCCCGGGCCTGCGGGGAAGCGTCGTGAGCACCTCGTGTCCGTCCGCCGTTACGAGGGCCATATCCTCGATCCTGACGCCCGCCTCCCCGGGCAGGTAGATGCCCGGCTCGACCGTCACGACCATGCCCGGCAGCAGAACCGTCTCGCTGCGCGGCGCCAATCCGGGCCCCTCATGCACTGCAAGGCCGACCCCGTGACCGATCCCGTGTCCAAAGCAGTTGCCGTATCCCGCCCTGGCAATCACGGACCGCCCGGCCGCGTCGGCCTCGCCGCACGTAGTGCCCGGTTTGAGCCTGTCGAACGCCGCTGTCTGCGCCTCGAGAACGATCTCCACGAGGGCCTCCAGCCTTGCCGGGATTCTATCCAGGCATATCATCCGTGTCAAGTCGCAGCAGTAGCCGTCGCGCCGCGCGCCCCAGTCCATCAGCAGACCCTCGCCAGCGCCGATTTCCGTCTCCCCGGCCAGCGCGTGCGGCACGCTGGCGTTCGCGCCCGCCGCGCAGGTCGTCTCGAAGGCGGCGCCGTCGGCGCCGCGCAGGCGCATCTCGTACTCGAGCCGCGCCACCGTCGCCCCCTCCGTCCAGCCGGACTTCATGTCCCGCGCGACGGCCAGAAAGGCCGCTTCCGCCGTCCCGATGGCCGCCCTGATGAGGGCGACTTCCCCCGCGTCCTTGCGCCGGCGCATCGCCTCCGCGAGGCCCTCCCGCCGGACCGTGAGATTGAGCGCGGGCGCCGCCTCCGCCAGGGCCAGGAACTGCGCGTGGGTCAGGTTCGCCCCCGTCACCGCCAGCCGCCGCACGGCGAGCGCCCTGCAGAGCGACCCGACGGCCTGCACCATCGGCGTGTGACGGCTGACCACCTCGTCCACCTGCGCCTCGCGCTCCGCCTGCTCGACGTAGCGGGAGTCCGTGATCAGCACCGCCCGCCCGGCCGTCAGCAGCAGCGTGCTGTCCTCGCCCCTGAAGCCGCACAGGTAGCGCACGTTGTCCGCGTTGACCAGCCAGTAGGCGTCGGCGTGGAGCCGCTCCAGCCGGCGCCGAAAGGCGTCCATGCGTCCCGCGTGGTCCTCCATCGCCGCCCTCTCCGCTTTGAGCGCCCCGGATTATAGGGCTTGTCCGGGCCATTCTCAAACCCAGCCGTGCGCGTTCCTTTACGCGCCCGGCGCCGGCCTTTAGAATGCGGGTCGTGATAAAGTACATCGGCTCCAAGCGCGTGCTCCTGCCGATGGTTCTGCGCGCCGTCGGCGCCTTCCCCGAGGCCCGGACGGTGCTGGACCTGTTCTCGGGCACCTCCCGCGTCGGCCACGCGCTGAAGGCCAGTGGCTGCCGCGTCCTGGCCAACGACCACAACGCTTACGCCCACGCGCTCGCCACGTGCTACGTTCAGGCCGACCGCGAGGACGTCCTGGACGAAGCGGCGGCGCTCGTGCGGGAGTTCAACCGCCTGCCCGGCGCGCCGGGCTACTTCACCGAGACGTTCTGCGTGCGCTCGCGCTTCTTCCAGCCAAAGAACGGCGAGCGCGTGGACGCCGTCCGGGACGCCATCGAGCGCAAGGGCCTCGGGCCGGAGCTCAAGGCCGTCATGCTGGTCTCCCTGATGGAGGCCGCCGACCGCGTGGACTCGACCACCGGCCTCCAGATGGCCTACCTGAAGGAATGGGCGCCGCGCTCGCACAACGACCTCGAACTGCGCGTCCCGAAGGTGCTGCCGCGCGCGCGGCACGGCAAGGGCCTCGCGTGCCGCCTGGACGCCTTCGAGGCCGCCGAGCAGCTCGGTGCCGACGTCGCCTACCTCGACCCGCCCTACAACCAGCACTCCTACCTGTCGAACTACCACGTCTGGGAGACGCTGGTCCTGTGGGACAGGCCGGAGGTTTACGGCGTCGCCTGCAAGCGCGTGGACTGCCGCACGCGCAAGAGCGCCTTCAACTCCCGCCGGACGTGCGCCGGCGCGATGGAGCGGCTCATCGGCGCGGTGCGCGCGCCCGTGCTGGTCGTCTCCTTCAGCAACGAGGGCTTCATCCCCCGCGAGGAGATGGAGGCGCTGCTGCGCCGGAGGGGCGAGGTGACGGTCCTGGAGCGAGACTACAAGCGCTACGTCGGCGCGCAGATCGGGATCCACAACCCGCAGGGCGAGAGGGTGGGCGAGGTCAGCCACCTGCGCAACAAGGAGTACCTCTACGTCGTCGCGCCCCCGGGCCGCTGAACTGCGCGCGGCAATCGTGGAATGCGCAGGTTTGCCTGTCGGGCGGGCCGGCGGCCGAACGGTGCTATAATGCGGCGGCGGTTGGGGCGCGGGAGGCAACATGGACCTGGAAGCGGAAGAGGCGGACCTGCTGCGTGAGCTGGCCCGGCGGCGCAGAGCCCCCCTGAGGATCGGCTGCCTGGTCGCGATCGGGCTGGCGGTCGTCCTCACCCTGGCGGCGGGCATCTGCGACCGGTACTGGGGGCGCAAGCTGGAAGCGAAGCTCGAGCGGCTCCGCGCGGACGGCCAGTTACTGACCGTTGACGAGATGGTCAGCCAGCACAACTACCTCCCCGACGGAGAGAACTCCGCGCTCGCATTCCGGGACGCCCGTACGCTGGTCCAGCAGACGGACCAGGGCTACCTGGCGGGCCGCTGCCTGGAGCAGTCTCCGCTCGGGACGCTGCCGTCCGAGAGCGTTCAGGAGTGGCTCCGGGCCGACCTGGAGGCCAACGCCGAGGCCCTGCGGCTCATGCACGAGGCCGCGGGGCTCCCTCGCGGCTCTTACCCGGTGGAGCCGGCGCCCGATCCCTGGGGCTTCCGAATGCTCGAGGTCCAAGGGTTCCGCGGAGCCGGCCAACTTTGCAGCCGGGAGGCCCTCTGGCGCGCCGTTGAGGGCGACGCCTCCGGGGCGGCCCGCTCCCTGGTGACGTGCCGTCGCCTTGCGGCGTCCATGGGGGAGCGGCCGTTCTTCATCGAGGCGCTGGTCCGGATGGCCGTGGACAGGATCATGATCGCTCAGTTGGAACGCGTTGCGGGGCTCTGCGAAATGGGGGAAGAGGAACTGGGTGCCCTCATCCAGGGACTGGACCTGGAGGAAGCGGAACTCTCGCTCGACTGGAGTACCGTTGCCGCGAGGTCCGAGAGCGCTCGAGCCATGGCGCATCCGGATGCGCTGTCAGAGATGCGGAGTGGGAGAAGCCTGCCCCTTCTCTATGGCTGGGTGCCCGGCTGGCGGGAAAGGGACATCCTGTACTTCCACGAGGTGATGGACCGGTACAGCGAACTTGCCGGGCTTGCACCGCGCGAAAAGGCGACCAGGGGGGAAGAGGTCAGCGAGGCCCTCGATGAGGAGCTTTCGGCGTCGAAGGGGCGTCATCCATTGGCCGCCCTCGTCCTGCCCACCATGGGCGCCGCTTTCTGTGCCGAGGCGCACGTGAAGGCGCACCTGCGCGTCGCGCGGACGGCGCTTCAGGTCGAGAAGTGGCGCACGGAGCACGGACGCTGGCCCGATTCGCTCGACGAGGTTGTCCCCGGCGTCTGGGAGGCGCCGCCCGGGGACCCCTTCTCGGAGGCGCCCCTCGTGTACCGGAGGACCGACGACGGCATGGTCGTTTACAGCGTCGGGGCGGACGGCGCCGACGACGGCGGGCTGTCCGAAGAGGAAGCCCGGCGCCTCGCGGGGGATGACCTCGAAGAAGGATGGGACCTGACCTTCCGGCTGCTCGACCCGGAGCTGCGCGGCGCGCGGCAGGCCGCCTTCCGCGACGAGGTAATGCAGTCCATCGTGACCCTGGGTGATCTGAGCAAGGTCGGCCTGGACGCCGACGAACTGAAGGCCCTCGGCCTGAGCCTCGAGGACCTGGGGCAGTTGCGCCAGCGTCCGTGACACGCGCCGTTGATATACATAGCGACGCGATCGACGGTACGACCATCGGCGCCGAGGACCGTGAGCCAAATCATTGGACATAACCTGAGAGAGGTTCCCACGAACGATGGAAGCTGCTCGCTCGACAGAAGGTCGCGAAACGCGACGTGAGGTCTGTTCCCGGCAGTCTGTCCTGGCAGCGCTCTTCGCGCCGCTGCTCTGGGCGGCCTTCGCTGCGCCGACGTGGGCAGCGGAGTATTTCGTCAACGCGGCAGGCAACGACGCGAACAGCGGCACAGGCCGCGATCTGGCCTTTCTGACCATCCAGAAGGGCATCGGCGCCCTGCAGCCCGGCGACACCCTGACCATCGGCCCGGGGGAGTACCCCGAGAACGTGAGCGTCACCGGCCTTGGGGACTTGCGGAAGGATACGCTGATTCGGGCGGAAATCCCGGGCACAGTGCTCCTGCGCGGCGACCGGGACGCCGATCTGGACTTCCGCCAGGTTCCCGGAAAGCGGTTCGTTTATGTCGCCGACTGCGAGTGGGACGTTCTCTCCGTTATGGAAGCCGATACGCTGGAGATACTTGTGCCCGCGGCGGACCCGGTGGCGCTGGAGTTCGGGCCGGGTCGCTTCTTCCGCGACCCGCGGCTCAAGAAGCTGTATCTCTCCGCGTCGGATCTCCAGTCGCCCGACCGCCATCGCTACAGGCTCGCGGTTCGCAGGGGTCATGGTTTTGACTTCGGCGAGTGCAAACGCGTGGTGCTCGACGGTTTGGCGGCATCAGGATTCATGACGCCGGTTGACAGGGCCGTTCTCAACTATCCGGTCAGCGCGTTCATGGTGCGCGACTGTGAGCGCTGCGCAGTCCGCCGGTGCGTCGCGTTTTTCAATCAAAGCGGCATCACAATCAACGACGCCAGGAGCGACGGCGGCAACGCGATCGAAGCCTGCCGGGCTTACGGGAACGGCGAAGGCATGGTGGGCTTCGATCCGAGCGGAGAGACCTTCCGCGACAGCGATTGCTTCCTCAACCGCGACTATGGAGCGCGCTTCTACGGAACCCGCAAAGGGGACAGACTCTGTCTGTTTTCGCGTCTCGTTTCGTGGGGCAACAGCGGCGGCGATTACTGGTTCAAAGGCAAGTATCTGTCCGACGAGGAGCAGTACGCACGGGCGGAGCAGTGCGTCGCTCTTCGGGATTGTCATATCCGCGCGCTCTCGCATTGCATCGTGGGCAGGTCCAGACGGGGCAGCTCCGATCCGGCCACGATGGATTTGCCGGACGGCCAGGAGGAGTTTTTGGAATTTGCGGATCGCGAGTTCGCCGACGCGCTGAACTTCGACTTCCGCCCTCAGGCGACCGCTGCGAGTCGCATGCCGGGCGAGGGTTACGACCATAAAGGCCCGTATCCGTACGGGGACGATATCCATTACGTCTCCCCTGAAGGGAACGACGCCGACGACGGCCTGTCCATGACCCAGGCGTGGAAGACGCTGGACCACGCTTTCGGGAACCTGCGGTCGGGCGACACGCTCTACATCGCGGGGGGGCGTTACGGCGTCGCGACGCCCCTGGCCGTTCGGAGCGTCCGCATACGCGGGCGCGGCATGGACGCCGCGATTATCGAAGGGCCGCTCACGATGAATGCGGCCCGGGACGTCTCCTTTGAGCGGCTTCATCTGGCTGGCGCCGTCAGGATTGCCGGTGGAGGAGGGATCAGTTTTGAAGACTGCGTGTTTTCCGGCGGCGAGGTCGAGGCGCATGACGTCGAGGGATTGACCGTCACTCACGGCATGTTGACGACGCCGCTGCAACTGCGCAACTGCACGGAAGTGGATCTGAGGGGCAACCTGTACGCTTCGGCCCCGGCCGTTCGAGCCGACAGGATGAGTGCGATCCGGTATTCGTCCTACAACAGCTATCCGGAAGCGGCTGCCTGCTGGGAGGTGGCCCGCAAGGTATTCTCTTTGTCCGACCTTCGAAGATACCGGCACGACGTTTACTCGGAGGCGATCCCGCCGAAACTGGCGCATTCCGGCGGTTCCACGGTGATCGAGAATGCGTGGGCGTTCGGCGGCCGCGGCCCGCTGGGCACGGCGGTCGGACCACACCGGGAATGGCGGCCGCTGACCATGCGCCTGGTCGGGCCGTTCGTGCACTCGGTCGGCAGCACGACGGCTTCCATCGAGTGGTGGACCACCCTCCCGGCCGAGGTCGAACTCGCCTGGGGCGAAACGCCTGAGTGCGCCAGCGAGACCCAGATCACTCAGTCATCGTTCTACACGCACAGCCTGACCGGTCTGCGGCCCGGGAAGAAGTATTACGTCAAGACCCACCCCGAGCGACTCTTTGCCGCGGCGGACCCGGCGCGCCGATACAGGTTGCCGAGCGGGGACCCGGTCGCCGTCGAGTTCACTACCGCCGCGCGGGCATCGGAACCGACGACGCGGTATGTCTCGAACGACGGCGATGACGCAAACGACGGCTCCACCCGCGCGACCGCCTGGAGAACGATTCAACATGCCGCCGATCAGGTGCGGGCCGGCGACACCGTGCTCATTGCCGAAGGAGAGTATCCTGGCACCGTCTATTTCCGCGCCACCGGCGAGCCCGGCCATCCGATCGCATTCAGGGCAATCCCCGGAGAAAAGGTCACCATCGACGGAATGGGAGAGAAGCTGACTGCCGGGTTCATTCTCTTCGGCAAGAGCCACTATCGTTTCGACGCGCTGTATTTCGACGGATTCGCCGGCATTCCCGACAACACGGCCGGCGCGGAATGCGGCGCGTTGCTCGTCCAAGGGGGAGCCGATCTGCAGGTCACGCGCTGCCACTTCAGCGGAGGCTGGGGGCCGGCCATCCCCGCGCGCGATTGCCCCGACATCCTCGTCAGGAATTGCGTCTTCATGCACAGCATGAGCTCGACCTCGTTCCAGCAGTGCGCCGGGCTGCGCGTCGAGAACAACGTGTTCGTCAGTCCCCTGATCCACCACGTCCGGGTCAGTGTGAGTCCGGGGGACTCGTATTCGGTGAACAGCAACATCTTCGGCGAGAACACGCGTGGCAAGGCGCACATCCCCTTCACGTCCGTCGGCCGGTTCCAGTCGAACAACTGCTTCTTCACCCGGTGGCCCGAGGAGGATCGGAAGCTCACCGAAGGGCCTCTCATCGGCGGTCTGACGCTGCCGGAGTACCGCATCGTGGTCGGGGAGACCGACTCGTTCGTGGCCAATCCGCAGTTCCCCGGCGAGCGGGGTTTCTGCCAGGGGTGGGGGCCCCGAATGCCAAACAAGGATTTCAACGGGTTCTTCGCCACCAACCCGACCGTGGTGAAGAGGGGGATCGGCCTCCAACCGGAGGCGTTCCGCGATTTCCATTTCTGGAAAGAGGACTGGCCGTATGACGGGGACTGGGCCGAGCAGGTCCTGACCCGGCTGGGCGCCGCCGACGCCCTGGCGCGGGCCGGCAAGGACGCGCAGGCGCTGACGGCGTACGTCCGGGTGGCGGAAGAGACGCCGATGGACGATCAGCTGAAAGCGGACGTTCTCGAACGGGCCGCGCAATGCGCCAACCGGCTGAACGACTACGAGAAGGCCATGGAACTTGCCAGGCGCATGACCGTCCCGGAACTCTCGATACGGCGTCAGATGGCGTTCATGGCGGAGCGGGGGAAGTTCGCCGAACTGATCGAGGCATTCGCCGACCGGCCGGCCACCGGCACGCCATACCTGAACTGGCTCGTGCCGGACACCGAAAGGCCGCTCGCCGACGCCCTGTACTACCGCGCCACCGCCTACGCGGAGACCGGCAACCTCCAAAAGGCCGAGGAGGACATGAGGACTATGGTGGACAAGGGCAAGAAACTGGTGTACAGCCCCGGCGCCGCCATTCTGGACCTGTCGTGGAAACGCCTCGGCGACTTCTACCGCGACCGCCTGAAGGATGACGCCAGAGCCCTGGAGGCGTACGCCCACGTGATGGATCGAATGTCTGTGTTCCACGATGACCGCCCCCTGCACAAGTCGCTCCTGTCGGGCAACAGCGAGGTGTTCGCCGCCGCCACCGAAGCGGCCCAGAAGATTCTGCTGCGACAGGGTCGCGAGGATGAGGCGCGCAGGTTGAAGCTCGATCTTCTAAAGGCGCAGGCGGAGGCACTGGCCTTCCTCCGGGAACTGGATGAGGCGCTCGACAGATTCAGCCGAATGCTTTCGATTGAGGGCGTATTCACGGCGCAGCACGACGCGCACAAGGAGCACCTCCGGAAGCTCCCCGCCGCCACGCGGGAAAGGGCCCTGGCCCTCATTGCCGAGGAGACCCCATTTGCACGGGAGACGCGGGCCTTTCTGCTCGAGGCAGCCACCGGCGACGACGCCGGATACGCCGAGGTCGCCCTGCGCGCGCTGCTCGCGTTTGCTCCGGTGGGAGAAGTACAGGCCATCCTGACGAAAGTCGGAGAATAGACGGCAAGGCTGTCCCGCGACAGGGGTCCTGGACATGCCGCAGCGGTACGGGGCGTTGATGGCGCCGCCGGCGCGCGCGTGTCGGTCCGTTGTCCTCAGTCCTTCTCCCTGTCGTTCTCCTCTGGCGTACCTCACGCCCGCCGTACGGCGGGTAAACCTCACGCCTCAAGCCTCCAGCCTGCCCTTCCGCCGTTCACTGTGAACTGTACACTCTCAACTCTCAACTCTCCGTTCCCTCTCGCGCCTCGTGACGCGAGAAGAAAATCTCGCTCAGGTATTGACAACCGCCCGCCGAGGATATACAATCCTGCGAGAAACAATTCTCGGTAACCGTACCAACGGCACTTTCAGCGCAGAGAACGCAGAGGACGCGGAGAGGATCGGGGGAACGAGGAAGCACGGCTAACTCGGTACGACTGGGAGGAGTGCCATGTGGCGAACGACCGTTGCGCTCGCGATTGCCCTGGCGGCCCTCGCCGTCGCCTCCGGGTGCTGCGGCTGCTCCGTGTCGACGGGCTGGGGCACGCCCTACAAGGCGGACAACGTGGCGTTGATCGAGGTCGGCCGGACCACCCGCGCTGAGGTCCTGGCACTGCTCGGCGGCGAGTACATCCAGGATAAGGACCCGGACGTCATCCGTTACGAGCAGGGATTGACGAGCGCCAAGGCCGGCTTGCTGGGCTGCCGTTGTCAGAGCGGCGTCGTATCCGGGGTCCGCGTCAGGTTCAAGGACGACGTCGTGGCCGGGTGCCGGCTGCTGGGCGCTCGGTGACCTGATGGTGCTCTGTAGAAAGGACGGACTCTCGGCCCCGTTTCCGGGTAGCGCCGGGCGTCTCGCCCGGCGTTTGCGGACCGTTGGCACCCCCGGCGAGACGCCGGGGGCTACCCAGAGATTTGTGGCGAGCGTCCCGGCACGGCCCGAGGCGGGATCGAGGACGAGGATGACCCTCCTTCGCCCTGAGGGCTTCGGAGGGCAAGCGACGAGTCGCACGACAAAATGACTCTTACCACTGTCTCCCGGGGGGAAGGACGTGGCACGACGAAGAAGCCGCACGCTGACCGAAGTCGAACTGGAGTTCATGCAGGTCGTCTGGAACCGTGATGAGGTGACCACCGAGGACGTCCGCGAGGCGCTCGCCGCGCAGGCGCGCGACCTGACCGGCGGCTCGGTGCGGAAGGTCCTCTCCATCCTGGTCGATAAGGGTTACCTGACCCGCCGCCAGGAGGGGCGCGGCTTCATCTACAGGGCCACCGTGCCCGAGGAGGAGGCGAACCGCAACCTGCTCGCCGACCTGCTCGGGCGCGCCTTCGACGGCTCCGCCGCGCTCATGGTGGCCGCCCTGCTCGACGCCCGCCCCGTGAGCCACCGCGAGCTGGAGGAGATCAAGCGGCTCATCGCCCAACGCGAAGCGGAGGAGCAGCCATGAACGCCGCCGAGCTGTGGTCGGCGTTGGACCGCGTCGGGTTCGGGACGCTGAGGATGCTCCTCTCCGTCCTCTGGCAGTCGTCGCTGCTGCTGCTGGCCGTCTGGCTGATAGGCGTGGCGCTGCGGCGGCGGCGCGCGGCGGTGCGGCACGCGCTCTGGGCGGGCGCGCTGCTGGCGATGCCGTTGATACCGCTCCTGGCGTGGGCGGCCAGCGGCGTCGGCGCGCCGCAGGCCGAGGTCGCCGTCATGCCCGCTTACCGGCCGATGCCGGCGGCGTTCGAGCCGATGCCGGCCGAGCCGCTGCCCGCCGCGCCGACGATTCAGGAGGCGCCCGAGCCCGAGGCGGTCGGCCTCCGTCTGCTGGACTATCCCTGGGCGCTCGGCCTGATCGCGTACGCCTCCGGCGCGGCTGGCATCCTGGCGCTCGTCGCGCTCGGCAGGCTCCGCATCCGGCGCTGGGTGCGCGCCGGGCGACAGGTCGTGGACCCGGACGTCCTGCTGGCCTTCTCGGAGGCGTGGGAGGAGCTGGGGCTGGCCCGAGAGGTGCGCGTGCTGGAGAGCGACACCGTGCCGACGCCGATCACCGTGGGCGTGTTCCGCCCGCAGGTGCTGCTGCCGGAGGGCTTGCTGATCACGCTTTCCGCCGGGGAGACGCGCGCCGTGGCGCTGCACGAGCTGGCGCACGTGCGGCGGCGGGACCCGCTCGTGCTCGGGCTGGTCTCGCTCTTGAGGGCGCTCCTGTTCTTCCATCCGCTGGTCTGGGTGGCGGCGCGGCAGGTGGCGCACCTGGCCGAGGACGCGGCGGACGACGCCGTCCTGGACGCGGGCGAGGCGCCGGTGCCTTACGCCGGGCTCCTGACGCGGCTGGCGGAGGAGCTGCCCCGGCGGGCGATCTCGACCGAGCTTGCGGCGGGGATCGTGCTGACGCGGAGCGCCTTCTTCCGCCGCATCCAGGCGATTCTGTCGGACCGGCGGGAGGAGATACGTCGCCTGACGCACCGGGTCCTCGCCGGCACCGTCATCGCGGCCCTCGTCTCGCTCGGCGTCGCCCTGGCCCTGCCGCTGGGGGAAAGGGCAGAGACAGTCTCCGCTCGACCTCGAGTCGAGCCGGAAGACGCGGCCCGGCAGGTGGTGGAGGCGCTGTCGAAAGGGGACCTGGGCAAGGCCGAGGCGGCCTTCATCACGCGGGAGGAGTTCGCCCGGACCTTCGCTGGCGCCGAGGCCGACCGCGCATACGAGAAGCTGCACGGGCTCTTCGTCGAGTCCCTCAAACTGCTCGGGCCGGAGCTGGCCGGGGCGCGATTCGTGCGGATGGACATGCACTTCGCCCGCGAGCCGGTCAAGGTGCCGGCCGGGAAGAACTTCGGGATGCCCGGACTCGACCTCCGCGAGGACACGTGGGCGCTGGACAACGTGCAGGCCGTCATCAACGTCGAGGGACGCGAGGGATCGCTGATACTGGATGCCATGGTCGAGGTGAACGGCTCCTGGCGGCTCCTTTCCCCACTGGACATCCGGCTCAGCGAACCCAAGACCGTCGCCGCCGCCGGGCTGGACCACCAGGTGGTCAGGGGGCTGGCGACCTTCCGCACCGCGGAGAGGGCCTACCGGGCCGAACACGGCTCCTATGCCGAACAGGAGGTGCTCGCAAGGGAGGGATTGTTCATCAGCCCGGACGATTTCGCAAAGCTGCCGCACGTCTCGTACGGAGAGTTCCGGGTGGTGGACGTAACGGACTCAACGTTTACAGTCGAGTGGACGCGGCCGGCCGCCGGCCCGGCGTCGGAGCACCCCCACGCCTGCGTGGGGATGGACCAGGACGGCAAGATCACGAGGAGCGATGAGGCCCCGTCGGCGCCGGAGGGCGTGTGCTTTGGCCCGGTGATCGAGCGGGTGGTCAACGACGACAGCGTGCAGGCGGATGTTTACGTCGATTTTGACACCGGAAAGCTCTTCACGAGGCCTGATGATGTGCTTGGCTTTGAGAAGAACGTGAAGTGGTTCAGAGACCGGGGGATCGACGCGCTCTGCGACATAGATGCGCCGGTCTCTGGCCTGGTGGGTATTGACATGGTCGTCCATCCCTTCTCTGCGGAAGTCCAAATGTGGGAGAGGATGACCGCGCGCAACCTGAAGGAGCAGGAGTTCTGGACCTTCGCCCGCCCCGGATTCCCGGTTTATTTCAGCGCCGTTGGTGACCTTCCGGCCACGTATGCCTTCAAGACCCGCGAGGGCGGGATGGGCATCCTCCAGATAGTCGGCTTCACCGAGGACCCGCCCGGCGTCAAGATCCGCTACAAGATGGTGCAGGGGGCCGACGGATCCGGCCCCGTAGCGCGCGTCACCTTGCCTTCGATCCGGCCCGCCGTGGACAGGAGCGAACGCGAACGGGCTGAGATAGAGCTGTTCGACCTGCGGGCTATGAAGACGGTCAAGATCGGCATAGAGCCGGGCGTCACGGAGTCGGCCCGCGACGACAACGCGTTCAAGGCTATCATCCGGCGCGTGGACGCCGGCCTGATGTACGAAGACGATAATTCGGGACTGACCGCCATCGGCGGGGCAATGATGGCCGATCTGAAAGACTGGGACGGCGACCGCGTCCTCACTGCGGATAGCCTCGCGGAGTTCGTGATTGCCGAGGAAAGAAAACGCGCTAAGGGATCCTGGTTCCGAGTGCCCCTGATGCGCTCGGAGTCGGTGGATATCGGCGACCACTATGGACTCCTTGCGCCGGACGCTGGCGCTTACCTCGTTCGGATACTGGCGATCACCGATACCCCGCCGGCCGTGGGGCTGGAGGTCCGCAAGCTCGGCCGGGTTGACATGGACAGCCTGTTGCCTGAGGCCCCTGGCGCGGCCGCCGCCGCGGACGACGAACTGAAAGAGCGGCTCATGGGGCAGGTGGAGGAGTTCTTCGCCCACAACTTCCGCGACGTCAAGCAGCGCAAGACCGTCGCGTGGGGTGAGGTCTCCCGCGACGAGGACGGCAGCTACCGCATCCCCTACACCTACGAGGCGCGCATCTGGAACAGCGAGCCCGTCCTGTTCCGGCAGGTCTTCACGTTCGACGCCGACGGGGACTACATCCGCGTCGAGACCGACCGGAGCATCCGCGACGGCAGCCGGCAGGAACTGATCGGGCTGGTGGAGCACTTCTTCGGGAAGAACTACCGCGACATCACGGCGCGCAAGACCGTCGAGTGGGGCGACGTGACGCGCGGCGCCGACGGCAACTACTCGATCCGCTACAGGTACGAGGCGACGATCCGCAACAAGGACCGGATCACGAGGGACCAGGTCTTCACCTTCGACCCCGACGGCGCGTTCATCCGCGTGACCGACCCGGCGGGAGCGGAGGCGGAGCGGCTGACCGGGGAGCACCTGGAGGAGATGTCTGGCGGACAGGACTGGTGGCCGGACGTCGTGACGGTCACTCCGGGCGGCGAGTCGCAGGGCGGCCGGGTCTTCTTCGTGGATGAGGTGACCGGCGAAGGCACGGCGGTCGCGCTGCGCGTGACGGCCTTCGTGCTCACGCCCGACGTGGCCGAGAGGATGGGATTCGCCGAAACCGCCGCGAACGTCCTGGGCGTCTCGCCCGACAGATTGACCGCAGAGGACCCGGACACGGTCACCCGAACCGTGGAGGCCGGAACGGAGACCCGGAGATTCCTGTCTCCGAGGGCATTCCCCGGATGGGTCAGGTCCTGGTTCGACTGGCGCCAGACCGTGTTGTCCCACCCCCGTGTCCCCCTGCCGGGCCTCCCTGAGGGCGTGGCCGTGCGTCCCCTGGTCTCGTCTGACTGCCGCTATGTGTTCGTCGAGTACGCCGTTGGCGCGGGCGAGCGCGAACCGGTGGGCCGGGTCGCGGCAGTTCAGGACGGGGGCGCGTTCATCATGTGCAAGGGCGGCCTCGCGGCGGAGCAACTCGCCCGCCGGTGGCTCGGCGAAGAAGGGATGGCCGGCCTCCAGGGGAAGCCGCCGGTCGTTGTGCTCGTCCTCCAGGCCCGGGTGACCCAAGCCAGGCAGACGGAGGGGCCGAGCGCGGGTGCCGGCGCGCAGGCACGTTGGGTGCAGGTGCGCGAGCAAGGCGGGCGCATAGCGCTCCCAGCAGGCTACGGCCCGCCGCGGGAGGGGCCGGCGGCCGGGCCACAGATATACGTCCGGATGAAGGTGATTGAGGTGACGGAGCAGGGGGAGAAGGTCATCTCGTCGCCGAACATGATACTGGCGGACGGCCAGACCGCGACGATCGACACGACCCGCACCATCGCCGAAGTGCTCCCAGACCTGCCGGACGACGTGCTGGAGAAGTTCGGGCATCAGAAGGTCGGGACGAGCGTGACCGTGACGCCGCGCATGGTGCAGGTCGCCGGCCCGCCTCCGCAGACGATGATCGAACTGGACATCGAGTACAGCCTGCGCGAGGTCGCCGGGCACGCGGAAGGGACGGGAGCGCCCGTTCTCAACGTGAAAGAGTTCAGCACGTCCGTGCGCGTCCCGGACGGCGTGGAGAAAACCGTCAGCGGCCTGGAGGGCGAGGGCGGGGCGCCCGGCCTCAAGTTCATGGTCAAGGCGAAGGTGGTGGCGCTCGAAGACACCCGGGCGGAGGAGCAGGCGGAGGTGCGCGTGTACCCCGTGCGGGACCTGGTCTTGTCGCCTGAAGACGAGGGGCTGGCCGCCGACGAGGCCGAGGCCGCCGCGCGCGAGGGGGCCGAGGAGCTGGCCCGGCTGTTCCGTGGGATCCTGGGCGTGGATGCCGGCGGCTCCGTCCGGGCGAGCGAGATAAAGGACGGGGAAGCCGCGCCGTGGGTCGGTGTGCTCGAAAGTGATCCGGGGGTGATTACCGTAAGAGCGAGCCGGGAGCAGCACAAGCGGATGGAGGAGTGCCTGAAGGCGCTCCGCAAGTCCCTGGAAGTGCACGTGCAACTGGAGATCCAGGCGTTCGTGCTCGAGCGTGGCGCCGTTCCGCCCACACCGCTGGCGGAGACCGGCCTGTCGTTCCCGTTCAAGGACGCGCAGTGGTTCAAGACGGTATCGCTTATGCTACGCAACGGTCAGAGGAAGGGCCTCCCCGAGTTGGGCGGGGCGCAGGTCCGCCCGGTCGCTTCGCACGATCGCGCCCACGTGTTTCTCGAGGTCGATCTGTTGCCGGCGGTCGAAGAGCCGCCCGAGTTGGGCAACGCAAGGTATCCGTTCGTCGTTGCGGACGGCGGGGCGCACCTGCTGTTGGAAGACGGCCCCCTGGCGCCGCTCATTGCGAGGGCGTGGGTCGGGGAAGAGGCGGCGGAAGGGATGGACCTGGACGGCTGCGCCGTCGCGCTGCTGGCCAAGCCGCGCCTGATCATCCTGGAGGAAGTGCGGGTGCGCTGAGAGCCCCGGGCAAGACGAATTCACCGCCGAGAACGCAGAGGGCGCAGAGCCGAGAAAGGCTTCGTGCCGCAGGTTCCTGGCTTTCTCTGCGCCCTCCGCGGGCTCTGCGGTTGGGCGTGTTTGGCGTTGTCATGGGAGGTGGGCGACATGGGTACGGAGAAGCGGACGGGACTGAGAGCTGGGTTGGCTATCGGGGCGGTTCTCCTTCTCGCGGGCGGGCTGCGGGATGCCGAGGCAGTTGTCCTAACGGACGCCTGGGTCAGCTTTGAGCGCGCGCCTCAAGCGGCCGTGCAGGAACAGCCGCGCTGGGAGTACATCCAGGCGCGCGCGGAAGGCGGCGACCTGCAGGCGATAATGAGCAGGCTCGGCGCCCAGGGATGGGAGGTGTTCGAGGTGGTGCCGTTTTACGGCGCCGGGGCCAACCTGCGAATGTCGTACTACGTACTGGCGCGCCGACCCGCAGGCGCAGGCGCCCGCGAACGGACGGCTGAGCCCGGTAAGGCAATCGTTCCCCATCCGACCTACCAGCGCCGCCCGGCGGCCCCGCCGGAGATAGACTTCCCCGACGCGCCGCCCACGCGCGTGTTCCAGGTAATCGGCGACTTGCCGGAGACCGAGTTCTCCACGTGGCAGTACACCGGCGTCGCCCTGGTCGAGGGCGACACGCTCTACATCCAGGCCGACGGCGAGGTCATCTACGCCTCGGACGCAACGGTCGGGCCGGACGGCCGCGGCAACACGTATTCCCCCTCGCTGCTGCCGCAGGTCTCGTTCTCGTCCCTGGTCGGTCGGGCGGGGGACCAGTTGCTCGACGACGGCTACGATTCCAGCGGGCGCGGGCTCTACGGCCGGGGCTTCGTCGGGTCCCGCCTCAAGTGGCAGAAGCGCGGCTCCAGTTGGGGCCAGCTCTACCTGGCCGTCAACGACAGCGCCGACAACGACAACTACGGCGCCTTCCGCGCCAGCATATGGGTCGTGCGCGACGGGAAGGTGCTCCCGCCCCTGCCTGCCCCCGGCCCATCCCGGGAACCTGCAAACCTTCTGAGAGAACTGGGCGTCGGGGCATTCCGAAAGGATGCAAATGCCACCTGCACCCGCGCTCTGAAGGCGGGCTTCGGGGAGAGCGGCGGCGACATCCCGTCCGAGCATTGGGGGGAGGCGATCCAGCAGTTGAAGCCCCGCCGCGTCTGCCTGCACCGGGTCAACCTTGTCGTCGTCCTGCAAGCGTACGGCGGGGCCGAAAGGGGGCTGTACTTCGTGCCCCTCATTTCCTCGTACAGGCCGCCAAGCGGGCAGGACGGATTCGGGTTGACGGAGCTTGACGCCGGCATCATCTATAAGTTCCGCAGGGAAGTGAAGGGAGAATAGCGCAGGCGATCACACAATCGGCCTTTGGAGGTGTACGGGATGAGCGCGAGGAAGCGGGCGCTGTGGCGGGGCGTGGTTCTGCTCCTGGCGGGTGGGCGTGATGGCGGCGCAGGCGGGCTGCCTGTTGACGTACGACCACCACGTCAATGTGACCGGCGCCAAGGTCGCCGAGGCGGACCTCGATACACTGGAGGCGGGCAAGACGACACGAGAGGACCTCGTGCGCGCCTTCGGCAAGCCGACGCAGAGCCTGTCGCTCGAGGATGACAGGGAGTTGCTCGTCTACGTTCACAAGCGGAACGCCTGCACGGACACAGTGGTATTCCTGCTCTTGTGCAGCAACTCAGGGGACTCCAAGACCGTCCGGTTCAACTTCGAGCTTGAGAACGGCGTCGTTCTGCGGCACTGGACGGAGGAACTCTGACCGCGCGTTGAAGAATGTAGCTCAGCCGCCCCCGGCTGAGAAGTCCACAGGCGGGGGCGCCTGTGCTACAGCGCCACAGAGAGGGGCGCTTGCTATCCCCCTCCCTCTGGGAGGGGGCAGGGGGAGGGTTCTGTCCCCTCATCCCAACCCTCTCCCGGCGGGAGAGGGGGCCGGGCTGCGGCAAGGTCAGCCGAAGTCGCGCGCGACATACGATACGTGAGGAGGGTGCCATGAGGCGGGCATGGATCGCCGGGGCGTTGTGTCTGGTCGTGGTGTCCGTGGGCTACGCCTTTGCGGCGAAAGGGGCGGAGCACGTCCTTTCGCCGGAGGAGTTGGGGCAGGCACTCGTGCGGCAGCAGGAGGGGGTGGATAAGGCCGACTCGTTCCTGCTCGAATGGGAGGTGTCGCCGGCCGATGCCCCGGACCAGCCGCGGAACAGGCACGTCGTCGCGTGGCGGAATGGCGACAGCTATTACCGTCACGAGAGACTTGCGGACGGCCACACGAACACGGCCGCGATCCGCAACGGCGTCACCACGACGCTCGCCACCTCGACCAAGCGGGAACCGGAGGCCCACATCTGGCCCTTCCCTTATGGCGATGTTCACCCGCTCAGAATGGCGTGGGTCTTCTTCCCCGTCCTGCATCACTTCTGGAACGATGACATGGCGGGAGCCGCGCTCCGCCAGGCGTCCGCGTCGCGGCGTGAGCTGCTCAGGCGCGTCGCCGAGGCGGAGGAAGGGCGCAAGCTCGCGTCGGACCAGGAACTGCTCGCGGCGCTCTTGAGGCAGTACGGCAGCGGCTCTGAGATGTACCGGCCGCAGTCCGTCACGTTGCCGGAGGATACGCACCGGCCGGCCGAGGGGAATCTCGCATTCGCCTGCCGGCTCGGCCGGAGGGGCTGGTTCTCCATCGTCGAGCTTGACGCGCGGAGCCTGTGGCTGAAGCGGCTCGTGACCTTCGTGAACAGAAGGGACATGCCGGATGAGGTCGCGCAGCGGTTTCACACGGAGGACCCCATCGAAGTGGCGGAGACGTGGGAGCTTCAGGCCACCTACGCTCTCGGTTGGCGCAGGATTGAGTTCTCCGAGCACCGCGAGCTGCCGCTGGGGATCGTGATGCCGACGCGCGTGGACTTCCACTCGTGCCGGCCGGATGGCGAGGAGTGGACGCACAACGTCTATCGCGTGACGCGCGTCGAGGTGAACTCGAACCTGTCGGACGAGCAGTTCGAGATCGACTTCCCCGAAGGCACGGACGTATATGACGGCAGCTACGACCCGCAGGGCTTCATCGCGGTCCGCTACACGCAGGACAGCGCCCGCACCGGGGAGGAGTGGCAGAAGGTCCTTGCGGAGGGCATGGTGGAAGTCAACGCGGAGCTTGAGCAGCGGCGCGAGATTGACGCGATGCTGGGCAGGCCGGCGCCGGAGCTGAGCGCGCGGGCCTGGGTCAAAGATCCGGCCGTGGGCCTGGCCGATCTGAAAGGACGCTACGTCGTCCTGCTTTTCTCCTCGTTGGGCTGTGGCCCGTGCGTGCGCGAGGCGCCCGGGCTTCCCCGGATGGCGGAGCGGCTGGCGCAGGCCGGCGGAAGTCTGGTGAACGTGTTTGCGGCGAATGACAGCGAAGATAAGGTGCGGGAACTGGCCGAGGCGAACGGGTTGGAGTTCCCCATCTGCATCTCCACGGGCGACGGGTGGGGGGACGTCTTCGCGGCCTACCACGTGGAATACATTCCCAAGGCGTGCCTGATCGACCCGGAAGGGAACTTCCTCGCGCAGGGCGGCTCGTGGGAGCTGTGCAACTTCGTCGAGCAGATCCACAAGCTGGCCGGCGAGGAGTGATCCTGGCGCGCTGAGTTCGGCGCTTGGCGACCTGCGAGCGGCGGTGTAGCATTGGGGCGTACGCGCAGATTACGGGAAACGGGGATGGGCAAGGAGGGCGTCGGGATGAAGGCGAAACTGAAGATCGGGCTGGTGTTCGTCGGCGCGCTGTTCCTGGGTGCCATTGCGATGGCCATCTTCATGGGCATCAACACGCAAAGGGTCATGGCCATATACGCCGATGCGCAGCTTCAGGAGATGGCGATCAACGCACACCTGATTCGCGCCGGAAAGACGGCCGGACTCCTCGAACGCTACGACGTTGCCATTCCCCATAACACCGTCCAATTCGCCGCGTGTCACCGCAGGTATGCGCAAGGCAATGCCGCGCTTTGGGCTGTGGAACGTTACTACGAAAGCAACCCGTCCGTCCCGGTTCCTGCCGAGATCGTGCCGATCCTGGACGCATTGCCCCCCGGGCCGCCCACAAGTTGCGAGTTGAAGCAGCGGGCGGACGAGCCGGCTGCACCGGCGGAGGCGAATGCTGAGTAAAAGCGGCGCGGGATCGGTGACGAGGCATTGACGACTCGGGCGGAGGCGTCGGGCGATAGGGACGCGCCCGCGGGTGTTCTGTGAAGGCCACGCGAGGGATAGGCGGAGGGACCAACGGCTCGACGAGCGGGCAACGGGATCCTTGAGTGGCTTGACGGCCGGAAGCCCTGGGCGAGATGAACGCCGCCGTGTTGCTCCTGGCGTTTGTCGTGGTTGCGCCGCTGATCGAGACGCTCCTGGAATGCACGGTCCCCTATCAGCCCGTTGAAAAATGTAGCTCAGCCGCCCCCGGCTGAGAACGCCACAGGCGAGGGCGCCTGTGCTACACCGACACGGCCCCTCGCGCAGGCACTCTCCGGGGAATCCTCCTTCTTCAACGGGCTGCTATACGACCACCGCCCGGGTTCGGAACTACAGGGAGAGAAGGCCCGAACACTGTTGGGGATTCGTCGCGATTTCGGCCTGCCTGATGGCCGCGTTCCACCCGATGCTTGCCGCAATATTGCCTTCGTTCATAACCGGCGCGTTCCTGGCGTATTGCTACGCGCACTTCGCACCGCGCGGCGCATGGCGGGTAATTGTTGCGACCGGCGTCTTCCACGGCGCCATCAACATTGTGGGATGGACGATGATCGTGATGGGCTGAGGGGCGACGCGCCGCGGCGGCGACGCTCACCATCCTGGCGCCTGCCACAATCCGCATGGTGGAGGCGCCATTGTTGCTCTACGACGTGCCGGCAGGCCCGTGAGGGGCGGCCGCCTGCGGCCCGTGGGCGCGCGTCCGGTTTTGGGGGACGGTTTTCCGGCGCGGCAGGACGCGGCGTCCGGCCCGAATGGCCGTCTGACAGGGGGGGTGACACGCCGGCCGGGCATCACTCCGTCGGGGAGTTCTCGAAGCGGTACCCGACGCCGCGGACGGTCCTCACGTAGGTGGGCTCCTTCGGGTCGGGCTCGATCTTGCCGCGGAGCGTGTTGACGCACTGGTCCACGCTGCGCGGCGTGACGAATACGCTGCGGCCCCAGACGGCGTCGAGGATCTGGTTGCGCGTCAGCGCCCGGCCGGGGCGGGAGACGAGCAGCGCGAGCAGGTCGTGCTCCTTCGGCGTCAGGCGCACCTCGGCCCCGTCCTTCAAGAGCGTCCGCGCCCGGACGTCCAGCTCGAACTCGCCGAACCGATACGTCTCAGGCTCGGCCCGCCGGCGGCGGCGCAGCAGGGCGTTCGCGCGCGCCAGCAGCTCCATGATGCCGAAGGGCTTGGTGACGTAGTCGTCCGCGCCGAGCTCGAGCCCGAGCACGATGTCCGCCTCCTGGCCCTTCGCGGTGAGCATGATGACGGGCACGTCGAGCCCGGCGTTCCGGAGCAGCCGGCAGACCTCGTAGCCGTTGATCACGGGGAGCATGATGTCGAGCACGATCAGGTCCGGGCGCCCGTCCAGCGCGGCTTTCAGGCCGGCCTCGCCGTCCGAAGCGGTGACGACCGAGTAGCCCTCGAACTCGAAGTTGCCCTTCAGCCCTTCGAGCATCGCGGGGTCGTCTTCAATGATCAGGACCGTCTCGTCCGGCATGGTCGCTCCCTATTGTTCGGGGCGTTGCTCCGCCGCCGGCAGCCGCACGGTGAACGTGCTGCCGCGCCCCGGCGCGCTCTCGACGTCCACCGCGCCGCCGTGCGCGTCCACGATGAACTTGACGATGCTCAGCCCCAGCCCGCAGCCCTCCGCCCGGCGCGACAGGCGGCTGTCGGCCTGGTAGAAGCGCTCGAACGCCCGCCGCACCTCGCGCCGCGACATGCCGACGCCGTTGTCCTGCACCTCGAAGCAAACCTGCCCGTCCGCCGCGCGGGCGCGGAGGGCAATGCGCCTGTCCTCGCCGCTGTACTTGAAGGCGTTGTCGAGCAGGTTCAGCAGCACGGTCACCAGCGCGTCGCGGTCGCCCCGCACGGCCGGCAGTTCGGGCGCGATCTCCGTCTCGAACCGGCAGCCCGCCGCCGCGAAGCGTTCGGCGACGACGTCGGCCGCCTCCTGCGCGACCTCCTCCGGCCGCAGGTCGGCCATCTCGAACGCCCGCCTGTCGCGCTCCATGCGCGAGAAACTCAGGAAGTTGTCAATCAGCCGGCTCAGCCGCTCGTTCTCGCTGACCAGCAGGTCCAGGTAGCGCCGCGCCTGCCCCTCGTCCTCGTAGCGGCCCTCGCGCAGCGTCTCGGCGAACATGCGGATCGCCGCCAGCGGCGTCTTCAGCTCATGCGTGACCGTCGCGATGAAGTCGTTCTTGAGCCGCGTCAGCCTCGCCTGGCGCAGCAGCAGGCGCCCGCCGATCAGCGCGAAGACCACGACCGCCCCGACGCTCAGCAGGCTGGCCCAGAGGTATCCGGCGACTTCCTTCTCGGCGGCCGCCGAGAATGGGTCCCCGCCCCCGAGCCTCAGCGCCAGCCGCCAGCCGGGCAGCATCGCCCCGAGCGATGCCGTCAGGAACGCGTCCCCGTCGTCCCGTCCGTCGGGCGGGCGCAGTTCGACCGCCGTGCCCGGCATGTCGGCCTCCCCGGCCAGCGTCCGCATCTCCTCCAGGAAATCCCCCTCGCGGAACAGGCCGACCGCGCGGCCGTCCGCCGACGCGAGCCGCCAGACGCCTGGAAGTGCCGTTCGCATCAGGCCCGAGCCGCCCGGCTCTGCGGGCTCGACCGCCAGGTATTCCGCCGCCAGATCCTCGGCGGGCAGGGCCGGGAACTCGACGGCGTCACCCTCCATCTCCGTCAGCCGGCGCATGAGGAACCGCCGCTCGGCCGGCGGCATCGCGGGCGGCGAGTAGTCGTTCAGGCGCGCGGCGAGGGCGGCGCGCAGCTCAGCGTAGCGCGGCTCCGCCGGGTCGGCAATCAGTTCGAGCGCGCGCAGGCCGGCCAGCGGCGCGATCAGGCGGCCCGAGGCGTCGCGCGCCTCCGCGCCCTCCGGGTCGGCGAACATCCCGGCCAGCAGCTCCGCCGCGCCCTCCGCGTCGCCCGCATCAACGAGGCCGCGCGCCTCGGCCCAGGGGTCCAGCGCCCCGTCGTCCGCGCCGGGGGGCGGCGGCTCCGCCGGATAGGCCACGCCGCCGGCCTCGTCGCGTATGACCGCGCCCGCGCAGAGGCCGGACGTGACCAGCGCGGCGAACCGCTCCGGCGGGGCGGCGTCGGGGGCCGTCGCCGCGAGCGCGTCAGATTTGTCTTGCCAGTAGGCCGCGACGGCGGCGGCCGCCTCGTGCAGGGGCGGCTCGTATGCCTCGATGAGCTTCTGGCGCACGGCCAGGCGCGTGTTGCGGACCGCCTCGTTCATGAACCAGAGCACGCAGGCGGTCGGCACAGCGACGGCGAGCGCGAGCAGGACCAGCAGCCGCCAGGCCCCCTCGCCCGCCCCGCCCCCCATGCCGCGTCGTCTGGATTCACTCCTCGCCATACCGCCCCTCCAGCCGGGCGATCTCATCCGTGAGTATCTTCACCTTCTCCTTGGCCGCTTCCCATTCGGAGGCTGCGCGGATGGCACTGACTTGCGCGCGCTCCAGAGAGTCCGCGTCGAGCCGGCCGCTTTCTGCCATCAACTTAGCGCGCGCCAGCGCCTCGCCTGTGGATTTCCGCTCGGCTTCCTTCGTCGTGAGTTCGGCCTCTGCATCCGCCAAGCGTATGCGCAGGTCGGCCAGGTTTGCCGCATTAGGGGCCGCAGGCGTCGGCAGCTCCCCCGGCTCGGCTTCCCGGAGGACGGCCCAGAGGCCGTCGGGGAGGGCGGCCAAGTCCAGCGGTTCGGAGACGACGACCCGCTCCTCGCCCGGCGAAAGCTCGCCCAGGGGCAGCACCTGCAGCGGCCCGCGCTGCTGGTCGGCCTCCCAGCCGCCACGCTCCGAGCGGGCATAAAGCTCCAGCACGCCCGCGTCGCTGTCGCCACGCTCCGAGCCGGCATAAAGCTCCGGCACCCCCGCGTCGCTCCCCTTGTCACCCTGCCTCTGGATGGTCATGCGCAGCCGGAGGGAATGGTCGCTGCTGTACAGGGCTGCACACCATCGGCCTGTCGCGCGGAACCCGGACGGCCACCTCACCGGCGTGTCCACGAACAACGGCGAAGTGGAGCGTGCGCTTACGTTTGCCCAGGCCCTCCAGGGGAGCCGGTCCGGCCGGGGGTCGGGCCGCAGGACGACCGTGCCGTCCGCAGCCTCCCACGCGTAGCCCGACAGGATGCACAGTATGTTCAGCGCGTGCTCGGCAGTCGTCTCAGTCGTGACGGTCACGGAGGTGACCTCCGGCGGCAGGTCGGAGTCCACGACCTGCAGCCGCAGGCCCGTCGCCCGGGCCAGGAACCCGGCCGCCTGGCGCAGCGGGGCGTCGCTCAGGGCCAGCGAGACCGGGGTCTGCAGGCGTGAGGAAACCTGCGCGGGGACGGAGCCCATCAGGCGCCCCGGCGGGCCGAGCTGCTCGACGCTGCCCACCATGATGGTGCCGCCCTCGACGCGCCAGCCGTGTCCGCTCAGCTCGCACGCGGCGTCGAGCAGGCGGTCCAGGTTCGTGGTCGTCTCCAGCCTGAGCTCCCGCTGGGCCCGTTCGGTGTTCTGTCCCGCCAGGACGTAGCTGATGGGCAGGTCGCGCTGGAGGCCCGCCACGAGCTGGTCCATCGTCTGCGACCGGTAGCCGAACTTACTGAGTTCCGCCAGCTTCTCAACGAGGTCCGGGGGTAGCGGGCCAGCGGGCGGCTCCGCCTGCTGCACCATCTTGTAGCGGATCTTGACGCCGGCGGGGTCTTCGGTGAAGCCGACGATCTGCAGGATGCCCATCCCGCCCTCGCGGGTCCTGAAGAAGAAGCCCGCAGGCAGGCCGCCGTCGGCGCTCATCGTCGCTTTCGGCTGCATTGAGTCAACGGGTGCGGGCCTCAGACCCTCCAAGCGGCCCATGACTTCAGCAAGCGAGGCATCCCATCCATGCGGCCCTGCGCCAACTGCCACAGTATCAAGCATGGCGAGAGCGCGTACGTCCGTTGCAGTATACCCGCCAGCATCTATGCCCAGCCGCCTGACTACAGCCAGCGCCACCTGGGGGTTCCCAAGTTCATCCTCAGGCACGCCGAGGTCCCGCAGAGAGAACAACCTGCCCGTATCCAAGTCAATCAAGAAGTCCGGGCCGCCGGCGTCATCATATACCACCCGCTCGATCACCGGGCCGAAGGTGAGTTCGCCGGCGGGCGCAGGCGGCGGCTGGAGTTTCGCGAGTTCCCGCTCGGCGGCGCGGGTGAGGGCCTCCTGCTCGGGATAGCGCGAGGCGACCAACGCGAACTGCTCCCGCGCCTGTTCCTCGTCCCCCTTCGCCAGGTAGCACTTGCCGAGCCGGTAGCGCGCTTCGGCGACGTAACGGCGGTTCGCCTCGGCGTCGGCGACGATCTTGCTGTAGGTCTCGATGGCGCGGTCGAGGTCGCCGACCACCTCCTCGGCATAGACGCCGGCCTCGAGCAGAACGGATACGTCGTCCCCGCGCGCCCCGGCGCCGAGGGCCGCCAGCGCCAGCACGGCCGTCACGATGAAATGTGCGCACCGCATAGCCCCGTCCTCCGCAAACATGGTATCGGTTTCCGCCGGCCTATCAAGGCGGAGTATAAGGAGCGAATGTCAGGGTTCTGTCATGGAACGGAGGTTTTTCCGTCATGCTCGGCGGGTCGGCCCTCGCCGTCGCCTGGCGGAGGGCCCGGTGCAGTGGGGCCGCTGCATCGAAATTGGGATAGGCGGTGGTATAATGCTATAGAGCGCGCAGGTTATGGGAGACAGGGTTATGGAGGGCGGAGATTATGAAGCGTATCTGCATCGCCGGGGTGTTGTGTCTGGTTGTCCTGCCGTTGGCCCGCGCTGTCGCGGTTGAGGAGGAGACAGGAGATTACGAGGCGCTCGCGCGCGCCGTGGGGAACGACGACCTGGCGGCGCTGCGCGCGGACGCGGAGGCGGGCGCCGCCCTGCTCCAACGGGCGGATGACGGGACGACGCTCCTTCACCTGGCCAGGTCGGCGGAGGCGGCGACCTTCCTGCTCGACGCAGGCCTGGACATCGGGGCGCGGAACCACCTCGGGCGCACGCCGCTGCACGAGGCCGTGCTGCGCAACGACGCGGGGGTCGTCGGAGTGCTGATCGAGCGCGGGGCGGACGCGCAGGCGGGGGACATCTCGCAGTCCACGCCGATTTCAGTGACGAGGCATGCCCCCATCGACACGCGGGAAGCGGTTCGGGTGCTGATCGACAAGGCCGTGCTGTCCAGGGAGGAGCCGGACCGGGCCGGGTTGGAGCGGGCGCTTTCCTGGGCGGCGCGGAACGGCGACGTGCCACTCGTCGAGGCCCTCCTGGCCCACGAGGGCCTCCGCGCTCCGCCCAGGCAGAACATCGAGGGCATCGCCGCCAGGGCGCGGGAGGAGGGCCACCCGGAGACGGCGGAGATACTCGATGCCCTGGCCGAGACGCTGCCGCCGCCGCAACCCGGCCCGCCCAAGGGGACCTGGCCCGAGCCGTCGCCGCTGGTCAAGGCGGTGAAGGCGGGCGACCTGACGGAGGTGCGCAGGCTCATCGCCGAAGGGGCCGAAGTCAACAAGCCCGGCGATTCGCTCTTCTGCCCGCTGACGCAGGCGCTCTTCGAAGACCGGCTCGACATCGCCGAGGTGCTCATCGAGGCCGGCGCGAACGTCAACGAGGCCGATCCGGGGGGCGCGACGGCGCTGCACTGGATGATGCAGTTCGGGGGGGCCGAGGGCACGGTCTTCCTTATACAGCACGGCGCGGACCACAACGCGAAAGACCTGGGCGGCTGGACGCCGCTCGGCCGGTGGCTGGACGCCTCCACCTGGTATGTGCTGGGCATTCCGCCGGCCGAGGCCGGGGAGGCAGACATCGTCCAAGTCCTGATGAAACTCGATGCCGACCTGACGAAGCCGTACCACGGAAGCACGACCCTCGTGCACGTAAGCTACTCCTTGGAGGCCACCAGGTACGTCATCGCGCAGGGCGGCGACGTGAACGCCAGGAGCCGCGAGCTGGGCAAGACGCCTCTGCACTTCCTCGCGCCCAACAGCGACAGCATGTTCGTCTCGCTCCTGGTCGAAGCCGGGGCACGGGTTAACGTCTGGGACCAGGAAGGCATGACGCCCCTGCACCGCGCCGTCAAGGCCGGCCGGATCGAGACTGCGGCGATCCTGCTGGACAACGCGGCCAACCCGAATGCCCGCGCCGGACGGGAGATGACCACGCCGCTTCAGATGGCCGTGAGGAAGGAAGACAAGCCCCTGGTCGAACTCCTGCTCAAGCACGGGGCGGATGTCAACGCCAGGGACGGGCGCGGCAACGTGCCCCTGCTCGGGGCCCTGGGCGGCGACGGGTACGAGATTGCGGAACTGCTCGTGGCCAGCGGTGCCGACGTGAACGCAGTCCCGCTCACCTCCGTGCGGAGAACGGAGACAGCGGAGTTCCTGATCCGCCACGGTGCCCGGACCGACGTGCGATACAAGGACGACGCGACGGCGCTCCACAAGGCCGTCGAATGGGGTGGCAGCGGCATAGTGGAAATCCTGCTCAGGGAAGGCATCGAGGTCGATGCGAGGAACAAGTACGCACGGACGCCCCTTCATGTAGCCGCCGGAGGGGGCAACCTGGGCGCCGTCAAGTCGCTGCTGGAGCACGGCGCCAACCCGAACGCCAGGGCGGAGCACAAGGTCACGCCCCTGCATGCGGGGGCACGGAGCGGGTCCCCAGCCGTCGTGCGGCTCCTCCTGGAGAAAGGAGCGGACGTCAACGCCCAGGCCGACGACGGCGAGACGCCCCTGCACCGAGCGGCTGAGTGCGGGGATGCCGCGGTCCTTGAGGTCCTCCTCGAAGCCGGCGCCCACCCCAACGCCCTCATCGGGTGGTCCAGGTACGGCCCGCTCCATAACGCAGTGAAGGGCGGCCACGATCTCGCCGTCCAGCTCCTCGTCGAGGCCGGCGCCGACGTGAACGCGCCCAACAACCAGAACGTGACGCCGCTGGCGCTGGCGGAAAGCCGCGGCCACGCCGGCATTGCGCAGTTCCTCCGCTCAAGGGGCGCCAGCCTCATCGGCAGGGCGCTGCGGCTGCGCGTCCTCGATGCGCAGACCGGCGCGCCTCTGGCCGGGGCCGAGGCAAGCTTAAAGACGACCTTGGGCGCGCACGCCGACAGGACGGACGAGAGCGGCCGGTGCCTGGTTCCCGTGCGCCCGGGGCCCTCGCACGTCTACCTGACGGTCTCTGCGCCCAGTTACGTCCCGACGCTCGTTACCTGGCGGTCCGGGAGCGGGCAGCGCGAGGCCGA
Source organism: uncultured candidatus Brocadiaceae bacterium (assembly GCA_964592385.1). GTDB lineage: Bacteria > Planctomycetota > Brocadiia > SM23-32 > SM23-32 > CAZQEQ01. The sequence continues at coordinate 46,905 of CAZQEQ010000006.1, forward strand.
AATACCGGAGCAGTTCACGCTGGAGCTGCCCCGGGGCACGCCCATCGGCGGCGTCCTGCAGGACGGGGAAGGCCGGCCCATCGCGGGCGCGAAGGTGTTCCTCACAATCCCGCAGTCCTACAACGTCGCCGTTCAGCCCGCCGTCGAGCGTTACGCGGTGACCACGGACGCGGAGGGACGCTGGCGGTGCGACGCGACGCCGGTGGACCTTCGCGGGCTCAAGATCGAGCCGGAGCACCCGGGCTACGTGGCCCGGGAGTCCTATAACTCCCAGAGCGCGGACCCCCGCGACCTGCACGAGATGACGGCCAGGCTCGTGATGCAGAAGGAGCTGTCCGTCGAGGGGGTCGTCCTGGCGCCGGACGGCCGCCCCGTCGAGGGTGCCGCCGTTGCGCTGGGCGCCCGCGGCCCACGGTTCCACGACCCGCGCGTGTCCACGGACGGCGAAGGCCGCTTCCGGCACGGCGGCGTCGAGCGCGGGCCGACCCTCCTGACGGTACAGGCCGAGGGGTACGCCCCGGAACTGATGGAAGTACACGTGCAGGGGGCGATGGAGCCAGTGGAGGTGCGGCTGGCGCAGGGCAGCATCCTCCGGGGCCGGGTCGTGGACGCGCAGGGCGGCCCGATCTCCGGCGCACGCGTCTCCGTGTCCGGCTGGCGCGGTAGCCGGACCCTTCAATGGCGGGCGCAAACGGACGCGGACGGCCGGTTCGAGTGGCGGGACGCCCCGGCGGATGAGGTCCTTTTCAACGTCTGGGCGGCCGACCGCGCCGGCATTGACGGCCGGCCGCTCTCGGCCTCCGACGACGAGCACGTGCTGGTTCTCGCCGACGCGCTGCGCATCCACGGCGCGGTGACGGACGCCCGGACGGGCGAGCCCATCGGCGAGTTGACGGCCATGCCGGGCTGGCCCGGCGAGGACGGCGGACCGCCGATCTGGGCGCGCAGTAACGCGAGGAGGTTCACGGACGGCCGGTATGAAGTGAAGTTCGTCGGGCAGAGCCCGGGGCGACTTGTCCGCGTGGACGCCGAGGGTCACCTGCCGGGGGTCTCCCGCGTCTTCGCCGACGACGAGGGGGAGCAGGTCCTGGACTTCGCGCTGGAGAGGGGCGCCGGCCCGACCGGCACGGTTCGCCTGCCGGACGGGACCCCGGCGGCCGGGGCGCAGATCGCGGTGTTCAGCCCAGGGCAGTGGGCTTCGATCTACAACGGCGAGCTCAAGAGCGCGCGAGAGATGTTGATCGTCGAGAGCGACTCAGACGGCCGGTTCTCGCTGCCCGCCCAGCCCGGTCCGTATTCCCTGTTCGTGCTGCACGACGCCGGTTGGGCCGAGGTGTCCGGGGAAGAACTGGCCGCCTCGTCCGACATCACCGTGGAGCCCTGGGGGCGCGTTGAGGGCGTGGCCCGCGTCGGCGCGGATGCGGACGCGCACGCGGCCGTCGCGCTGCAGTCCGAGTCATGGTACGGATACGAACCTGCGGGGCCTGCTGACCACGGCGCCGAGGTGCTGAGCGACGGGCAGGGGCGCTTCGTCATGGAGCGCGTGGTCCCCGGGCCATACCGCGTGGCGCGGCGCGTGAACACCGGGCCGCGGACGTGGGGGTACACGCACGCGGTGCCGATAGCGGTGGAGTCGGGCGAGACGGTTCACGTCACCGTCGGCGGCTCGGGCCGGCCGGTGGTCGGGCGCGCGCTCGTCACGGGGGACGCAGCGGGCCGCGTTGACTGGGGCTACAGTTCCAGCTCGATCCGACTGAAGCTGCCGGAGATTCCCCATCCCGAAGGCTTTGACGAATGGCCCGAGGAGCGGCAGAAATCCTGGACCGATTCCTGGGAGGCGTCCGAGGAGGGGCGGGCGCGCCGCCGGGCGAGCCGGAACTACCCGGTCATCATAGAGCCGGACGGCAGCTTCAGGGTGGAGGACATCCCCGCGGAGACTTATGAACTCAGGATCAGGGCGTCCGAGGCCCCCGTCAGGCGGCCGGGGATATCCGGGAAGGCTCTCGGCTCCGTGCTGAAGGAGTTCGTCGTGCCCGAGATGCCGGGCGGGCGCAGCGACGAGCCGCTGGATCTGGGGGAGATCGAACTGGCGCTGCCCTGACGAACTGCGGGGGGGGGGTCTGCTACCGGCCCGCCCGGCGCTCCTCCAACTGCTCGAGCGCACTCTCCAGGTCGGCGCGCGGAGCCTCCCAGCCGGGCCTTATCCTCAGCGCCTCGCGGTGGTGGACGACGGCCTCTTCCAGCTTCCCCTGTCCGGTCAGGGCCTTCGCCAGTTTCTGGTGCGCCTTGGGGTTCTCGGGATTGATGTCCAGGGCCTTGCGGTACAGCTTGGCTGCGCCCTGATAGTCGCCGGATTTCATCAAATCCAGTGCGGTCCTCATCACCGTGAGGTCGTCTGCGAATCTCCTTTGGATCCTCCTGATGGCGTCGGGCGACGCGTTGACGAACTCCGGTATGTTGACGGCCCTTTTCGGCGCGAGGAGCCGGTCCAGAACGACGGCCGGCGTATCGTTCCCCTGTTCGTCCACGTGCGTGAGGAAGAGCTGCGTGAAGGGGCCGTTGGCCTTGGACGAGAAGGCCAGCCACCTGCCGTTGGGCGACCAGGTGTGCCAGGAGTTCATAAGCGGCGTGTTGCACCGCATCCTGCGGGCCTCGCCGCCCTCGGCGGGGATGATGTAGAGCTGGCTGTCCGGCTGGAGCAGCATGAAGCTCTTGGCCTTGCAGAAGACGATCCACTTGCCGTCGGGGGAGTACTTCGCGAAGTAATTGCTCATGCCGTTGTGGGAGGCGCCTTCCAGGGGCTCGGCCTCGCCCCCCCTGCCGTCGTTGAACGGGATGCGGTACAGGTCGAACAGGAACGTCTCCTCCCCGTCGAGGAAGACGCGGCATTCCTCACGGGACATCAGTACCCTGCCCTCCTGGACCTCCAGAGGGCGCGCTTTGGCCCGTGCGAAGACGATGCACTTCCCGTCCGGGCTCCAGGCGGGGTTGCTCTGGACGTATTCCCTGTCATCGGCGCCCGGCAGGGCCTCGAAAGTGTCCTGCGCCCTGTCGTAGACGGCCAGGATGCCCTTGAGGGGGAAGAAAAGCTGGCTGAACGCCAGGGGTTCCTTGGCGACGAAGACCGCCTGGTCCTTCACCGTGCCAACCACGTACCGGCCGCCCGGGGAGAACTGCGAGAGCAGGCCGGAGGTCAGGTCCTTCTCCTCCCTCTCGTAGTCGCGCCACGTTATGAGCTTGCTCCGGGCAAGGACCATCTCCTCCTCGACCTGCACGATGGCGTACGTGCCTTTGTCCCTGGCGTAGTCCACGTCCATGCCCAGCAGGCTGCCGTCGGCGGAGAACGAGTGGCAGTTGCCGCAGACGGGCAGCCTTTCCAGGACGACCGGCGGCGGGCTCTCGGAGGATATTTCCCCGAAGCGCCAGCGGATGCGCGTGGGGTTCCTGACGGCATCCTCGAAAGGCAGGGGCACTTCGCGGTAGAACAGGGGCGCGCCGACCGGGTCCCTTGACGTGCGGATCGTGACGCTCGCCGAGGAATGAATCACGTTCGGGACGGCGCGGTTGACGCCGATGACGGTGACCTCTGCGTCCTGCTCCAATGAGCGGCGCTTGACGGCCTCCCATTGCTGGTCCGAAGGCGTCCATCTTGCCGATTTCACGGGGACGTTCAGGTCGTCCGCGCCATCCTGGAACCGGACTCGGACGAGCCAGGCATTGGACCCCGAGTCACTGTCCTGCCAACGGAACGTCGGGGACGGGATCTCGGGGGGGAAGAGCGTTCCGTCCCGGGGATAGACGACCGTCAGCTCGCGGTACGCCGAGCCCTCGTCATAGGCCGCCAGGACATCGTCCACGCGCAAGGGGGGCCGGCACGAGACGATCGGCAGGCTCACCAGGACTGCGCCGACGACGATGCCAATGCCTATGATGAGGCGTGTAGCTGACTTGCACATGCGGTCTGAGCCGGGATGTCCCCATTGCCGATCATCGGCGGGAGGCAGACAAAGACACTCAAGGCGATTGTACTTGCGGCACTCGCGGGTGTCAAGCACTGGCGCGGCGGCCGGCGGCTTGCGCTCGTAAGTCACTGCCCAGCAACGGTTAACGCAAGGCGCGGGGCGTCCCGCGCCCTACTCCGCCTCGACGACCCATATGTTGCGATAGAAGACCGGGTTGCCGTGGTTCTGGAGGAAGATCGGCCCCACCTCTTGCTGCCAATCGCCGCCCCGGCTCAGGGGCAGGTCCTTGTGGACGGCGACCCCGTTGTGCCAGACGGTGACCGCGGCGTCCCTGACCTTGCTGCCGCTCTCGTCCGCGACGCCGGCGTGGAACTCGACGTCGTAGGTCTGCCAGCACAGCGGCGGCAGGCACATGTTGACCTTCGGGGCTGCTATGCCGTAGATGGCGCCGCACTCGTTCTGTCTGCCTTCCAGAGCGAAGGAGTCGAGCACCTGTATCTCGTATCCGCCGGGCAGATAGACGCCGCTGTTGCCCCGCGCCTGCCCCCTGGCATAGGGCATGAAGGGCGTCATGAACTCCAGGTGGAGCTTGAAGTTCCCGAACCGCCGCTTGCTGGTCGTGCCGACCGACAGCAGCTTGCGCTCGTCCATCCGGCCGCCCTGCCACCCGTCCACGCCCGTGCCGTCGAAGAGGACGACCGCGCCCTCGGGCGGCTCTTCGCCGAGGGACTTGCTCTTGCGCAGGACCCTCTTCGCCTCGATGGGACGGCCTTCGGCGGCCCTGCCGGTCAGCAGGCCGTCCCGGACCGTGGCCGTCCAGCCCTTGCCATCGAACACGGTCGGGGCGCTATCGGCAGCATCTGGGGCGGCCGGACTGCCCTCGGTCCGCCCGTCAACCTCGACCTTCGCCTTGGCGTCCCACCCCGCGCCGGGCAGACCGCCGGGGTAGAAGACGGCCCGGAACGCGCCGTCGCCGAGCGCGATGACCTGCACGCCGAGCTTCCCGGCGGCCTCAGCGGCGGCCCCGGCGGGCGGCGCCATCGTGCCCTCGTACTCGCCCTGGACCTGGAAGTCCGGCCCCGCATCCTTCGGCTTCAGGAACACTTCCCGGCGCGGCTGCTCCTTCTTCTCGGCCTCCTGGGCCGGCTTTCCGGCGGCCTGCTCCGTCGCGCCCCATGCCGCGGACGCGGCGACGCAGAACGCAACTCCCACCGTGCAGACACGCGCGATCCGTCCGAGTTCTCTTCCCATCGTCGCCTCCCCAGTGCAGATTCCCCATGTCATGCCAACGGCCCGCCCTACGTGCGGGTGAGGCGCAGGTAGGAGCGGGTCAGGACGTCCGGCAGGTTCTCCACGTCTTCGAGCACAGCATAGCGCCGCCGGGGGAACATGATGTTCAGCTCCTCCGGTTCCTCCGGCCCGACGGCGATGCAGAACGTGTGGATGCCCAGCGCGGCGTTCTCCTCGCACGCCTTGCGCACGTCGTGATGCGCGTAGCGCGTCCGGGGGTCGTAGTCGGTGTCCATCGGGCGGCCGTCTGTGAGGAGGATGGTCAGTTTCGTCCTGGCAACGAGGGCGGCGAGCTTCCGGCCCGCGTGGCGGAGCGCGACTCCGATGCGGGTCGAGGAGCCGGGCCTGGCGCCGGCCAGGCGGGAGCGCGCCTCGTCGTCCCAGCGCTGCCCGAAGTCCTTGAACACCTGGAAGAGGCACTGCTCGCGCCCGTTGCCCGTGAAGCCGAACAGGCCGAACTCGTCGCCCAGCTCGCCCAGCCCGGCCGCCAGGAGATAGGCGGCCTCCTTCTCCAGCTCGATCACGTCGGCGCGCCCGGCCTCCCGCCCCGTCGAGCCGCTGACGTCCAGCAGCAACGCCGTCGCCACGTCCCGCCGGTTCAGTCTCGGCTTGACCCAGAACTGCACCTTCGGCGAGAGCCTCGCCTTGCGCAGGGCGACGAATCGCACCAGGGAGTCAATGTTGATGTAGTCGCCGTGCGGGAGGTACTTGTCCTTCACCACGAGGTCCGGGCGCAGGCGCTGGAAGAGCTTCTTGACGTGGTCAACGCGGCGGCGGAAGTCCTCGCCGTGCGGCGGGGCGGTCCCGGCGGGCTTCGGGCTCACTTCCTGCAGCCGGCACCAGTCGCGGTAGTATTCGTTCTCCAGGCCGTTCCACTCGTCGTAGAGATACACGAGCGGCACGGGCCGCGCGCCGGACTGCTCATCCTCGCCGTCCTTGTCCTGCTCGTCCTCCGGTCCTGACCTGTCCCGCTCGACGCTGCGAGCCGCGGCCGCAAGCGCCGCCGCATCGTGCGCAGACTTCTTCGGCCTGGCGCTCACGTCCGCGACGAGCGCATTGACCGGCGCCGCCTGCGGCGCCAGGGGGAAATCGAAGTCGGGAAAGAAGCTCAACGGGCGCGCCCTGAACCGGGCGCCCGGCCGCCGGAGCGGCGCGGGCAGCTCGTCCCAGCTCGCCAGCAGGCCGTCCAGGACGCACTCATGATCGTCGCAGCGGCGGGCCAGCGCATCGACCCAGTCAAGCACGCCGCAGACCGGCGGGCTCATCTCGCCGCGGCCGTCCAGGCCCGCCGCCCAGGCCAGAAGCCGGTCGGCGTCGGTGCCGGGACCCCGCACCTGCATCTCGGCGCGCGCCACTTTACGCAACATGCGGGCCGCGCCGGGATAGCGCACGTCGAGGGCACTGCGGAGACGACGCAGTTCGACGACCCCGAACAGGAACCCGGCCAGTCCCGAAGCCTGCACGCCCAGGCGCCGATACAGCGCCGATATCCGGCTCACGCCGTCGAGCCCGTGCGCGGTGCAGAAGCTGCCGAACCGATGGCACGCGGCGGCGAGCATCGTCGCCAGGACGTAGTAGGAGCAGTTCAGCCCCTTCTGCGGGAAGGTCGAGACGCGCTCCGGCAGGTAGAGGTACCCGCAGCCGCAGACGACCCCGGACCCGCACTCGAGCAGGTCGTCGGAGTCCAGGCTGCTGAGGGCGTCGATCTGCACGGGCCGGCCGGCCACGGCCCGAAAGAGCCGGCCCAGGCGGCGCTGCACCCGTTCGAGCCGGCACGTGCGGCTGAGCCGTTCGGCGACGGCTTCCGAGGACCTCAGCTTCAACTGAAAGTAGCCCAGCGCGTTCTCGCGGCTCCTCTGGAACACGCGCAGGCCGGTCTCGATGAAGGCGGGAATCTCCGCCACGCGCAGCCGCTCTCGCACGTCCGCGTAGCCCGTCAGGAAGCTGAAGGCCAGCTCGGGGTCCGTCTCCTTCAGCATCGAGGCCCATTGGAGGATGCGCCGGACCTCATCCGGCGAGTCGGGGAAACGGCCCTCGCCCCAGAGCTGGAAGTAGCGCTTGCCCATGTAAACGCGCTCGTCGGCGAACGCGGCGCCGAGGTCGCGCCAGTCCCTGAACAGGTCGGGCACGCGCAGGAGCCACCCCGCCGCCCCGTCGAGCGCGCCGAGCAGTTCCTTGAGGACGTAGTCATAGCCTGTGCGGGCCTGCCGGGCCAGCAGCGGCCCGCAGACTTCGGCCGGCGGCCGGCTCTGCTCGTTGAGCAACCCCTTGCCGTAGAGGCTGTCAAGGAGGGCCCGGAACTCCTCCCGATACCCCCAGGTGACCTCTTTGAGGGGGAAGCCGCGATAGGAGCCCGATTCGTCCTCGTCACTGCTGGGCGTCGGCTTCCTCATGGGCGAGCATGTCCCCGAAGTAAGCGTTGACGATATCGTTGACCGACTCGATCATCTCCGGGTCATCCGACAGGACGTTGCTGATGGACGTGCGGCACGCCGTCAGGACCTCCATGCCGTCCTCTATCAGCCGGCCGGCGTAGACCAGCAGGCGGGTGCTGGCGCCCTCCTCCAGGCCGAAGCCCTTCAGCCGCCTTATCTCGCAGGCCATCGAGGCCAACTGCCGGGCCATCTCTTCGTCCACCCCCGTCTCGCTGGCCACGATGCGCGTCTCCGTCTCGACCTCCGGGTAGTCGAACTGGAGGGAGGCGAACCGCTGCTTGGTGCTCTGCTTGAGGTCCTTGACGACGTTCTGGTAGCCGGGGTTGTAGGAGAGGACCATCATGAAGTCGGAATGGGCGCGCAGGACCTCGCCGGTCTGGTCCATGTACAACATGCGCCGGTCATCCGTGAGGGAATGGATGATGACGGTGGTGTCCTTGCGGGCCTCGACGATCTCGTCCAGATAGCAGATGGCGCCGTAGCGCACGGCCAGCGTGAGGGGACCGTCCTGCCAGACGGTCTCGTCCCCCTTGAACAGGAAGCGGCCAACGAGGTCCGCCGCGGTCAGGTCTTCGTGGCAGGAGACCGTGATCAGCGGCAGGTCAAGGTGAGAGGCCATGTGCTCGACGAAGCGGGTCTTGCCGCAGCCGGTCGGCCCCTTCAGGATAAGGGGGACCTTCTGGCGGAAGGCGTGCTGGAAAAGCTCCTCCTCGTTGCCCTGGGGGATGTAGTTGGGGCGTTGGAGAATCCGAAACTCGTCCATGACTTCCCGGGGGTCCATCTCGGGCGACCTCGCAAAAACCTTCGTATGTGCCGCTGCGGGCCGGCAGACAGCGCACGGGCAGCAACCTTGCCAGTATACCCCGACCGTGGAAACAGTCGCAAGCAAAGGACAGGGCCGGGCACGGCGGGGTTAGTGGACCTTCAACATCAAGATTGCGGGCTCATGTGCCACTCGTGCTCGTCCTCCTCCTCGTTCTGGTCCTCCCGGGCATGGGCAAAACGTCGAGGACGAGGACGGATGCCGCGCGTACCCCGCATTTCAATCGAGAACGCCCTGTCAGAACTCCTTCCAGCTATCCTTGATCCACATCATGCCGGCCAGGTCGGAGTCAAGGCGGCTGGACTTGCTCGGGTCCGCCCTGAAGACGTTATCGTCCGCCACCTCGGCCAGTGAAGCCTCGCGGTACGTATCCACGACCACCTCGTGCGGGTTGGGGACGTATGGCACTCCCTGTCCGAGTTCACCTTCCTCGCCGCGCCATTCGACGGCCACCCATTCGATGTGCTTGTCAACGAAAAGGAAGTTCCCGCCGCCCTCGTGGTTGTTCTGTCCAAGCCAGTGAAGCTCGCCGGCCGAGTCCTTCCAGACGCCGTGCACGCACTCGTCGCCGTAAACGATCCGCTCGACCGGCGGGTCCCTGGGGATGTTGCTCGGATCGGTCCAGAGGCCCTCATAGAAGTAGCTGGGCGGCCTGGGCGGCTGCTTGCCCTCGTCCTCGGGACGCGTGGCAACGCCCTGGGGCGAGACGTAGAAGTTGGCGCATCCGAGGAAATCCTTCTTATCCGGCGCCATCTCCACCACGTCCCTGGTGGCCGGACACCTGAAGGCATCCTCCTTGGGCACGTAGGCCGGGAACAGCGACGCCAGGGAGCCCGTCGGGTCCGGCCACTCGGGGTGCTCCGGGTGAACGCTGACGCGGCCGTGCGGCCACCCCTCGTTGTTGTCCAACTCGTACCTTTTCATCGCCATTCCCACCTGCCGCATGTTGCCCATACAGCGGATGTTGCGTGATTTGGCGCGTATGCGGTTGAACGCGGGGAACAGCAGCATGACCACGGCGCCGACGATGACCATTACGACGATCATCTCGACCAGTGTGAATGCCCTTTTCATGTCATTGACCTCACAATAGGTGACACCGCGGCCTGTTCCGCTTTCTCCAGCCATTCCTCAAACAGCGGCTCGCTCATACACCACCCTCCCGCGCTCCATGATCTGGCGGATGAAGTGGTCGCCGATCGCGAGAGGATGCCGTATCTCAGCCAGCGTCTTCACCAGGATGTCCAATGGCAACCGGTACGGGCGACGCTGGTAACGGTCAACCAGCCGGTATACTTCCTGCATCCGCTCGATCTCGGGTTTGGCGCTGCTCTTGATCACCAGCAGGTCGAGGTCGCTCTCATCCCCTGGCGTGCCCCAGATGCGGGAACCAAACAGCACAATCCTGCCCGGCTCGTAACCGTCCCTTATCGTCTCGATGACTTCCTGGACGGCGGAACTCGAGTCCATCTCCTCTTCCTCCAGGCCGCACCACACCGCGGGGGGACGCCAGCCGCCCCCGCCGGCGCGCCGGTATCGCCGTACAGATGGTACCCCGAACGCCCCGCGTGTCAAGGCTCAAGTGGCGCGCCGCCCCACCGGAACATCGCCCGGTGGTCCAGCGGGCCGCACCCCTTCCCCAGCGCCAGCGAATGCTCCAGCGCCGACTGAAGCGCGTCCCGCGCCCGTTCCATGGCATCCGGCACGCTCATCCCCCGGCCCAGGCAGGCTGCAATGGCCGCGGAGTACGTGCAGCCCGTGCCGTGCGTGTTGGACGTGGGGACGCGCGGGCGGGTCACGTCGCGGAACTCATCGCCGTCGAAGAGGACGTCCGTCGGCTCGCCGGCCAGGTGCCCGCCCTTGACCAGGACCCACCGCGGCCCCAGGGCGCGTATGCGCCGCGCCGCCTCGCGCATGCTCTCAAGGTCGCCGACGGCGACCCCGGCAAGCCGGGCGGCCTCGGCAAGGTTCGGCGTCACGACGGTCGCCAGGGGCAAGAGCCGCTCCCGCAGGACGGCGCAGGCCTCCGGCTCGAGCAGCGCGTCGCCGCTCTTAGCGACCATCACGGGGTCCACGACGAGCGGGCGGATGCCGTGACGCTCGACGCGCTCCGCCACTGTGGCCACGACGCCGGCGCCCGCGAGCATGCCCGTCTTGGCGGCGTCGATCCCGATGTCCTCCGCAACCGCGTCGATCTGCTCGGCCACGAAGTCGGGGCTGACCGGGAAGACGCGGCGGACGCCGACGGTGTTCTGCGCGGTCAACGCCGTGACGGCGGACATGCCGAAGCCGCCCAGGGCGGTGATGGTCTTCAGGTCGGCCTGGATGCCGGCGCCGCCTCCGCTGTCGCTGCCCGCGATGGTAAGGATTCTGGGGATCATGGCCGCACCCCGCCGACGGCGCGCGCGCCGATGGCTGAAAGGGCATACTTGAAAAGCACGGGTGACAACATTAACATAATCAGGTGGTTCAAGCGTCACAAGGGCAAATCCCGCCTGCTGATGCGTCTTCCCCGTCCTACCTGCGCGCGCAGACACGTGGACCGGGGCGCATTATCCCGGCGGGCCGGAGCACAACAAGGAGGCGGCGGTACGATGGGCCTGGTCGTACAGAAATTCGGCGGCACCTCCGTGGCCACGGCGGCCAAGGTGCTCGCCGTCGCACAGCGCGTGGTCCGGGAGTCGGAGGCCGGGCAGCAGGTGGTCGTGGTCGTCAGCGCGCAGGGCGACTACACGGACCGCCTGATCGCCATGGCCAATGAGATCGACCCGCACCCCGCCCCGCGGGAGCTGGACACCCTGATGGCCGTGGGCGAGCAGATGTCCATCGCGCTGATGGCCATTGCGATCCACAAGATGGGGCACGCCGCCATCAGCCTCACCGGCGCCCAGGCGGGCATCCAGACCACCGGCGCCAGCAGCAAGGCGCGGATCATCACCGTCGACACAAGCCGGCTCAAGAGGGAACTGGACAGGGGCCAGATCGTCATCGTGGCCGGCTTCCAGGGCGTGGACAGCGACGATAACATCACGACGCTGGGAAGGGGCGGCTCGGACACGACGGCCGTGGCGCTGGCCGCCGCGCTTCAGGCAGACCGCTGCGAGATATTCACCGACGTGGACGGCGTGCACACGGCCGACCCGCGCATCGTGCAGGACGCGCGATGGATCCCGTGCATAGACTACGACGAACTGCTCGAGCTGGCCAGCCTCGGCGCCAAGGTAGTGCACTCGCGCGCGGTCGAGCTGGCCAAGCGATACAACGTGCCGTTCAGGGTGCGGCCAAGTTACAATGAATCGGAGGGCACTCTGGTGACCGACCTCACCGGCGAGATGGAACACGTTGACGTGCGGGCCGCCGCGCTGGAGACCAACGAGGCGAAGATTACCATCCGCCACGTCCCCGACCAGCCCGGGGTGGCGGCTACCATCTTCAGCGAGATAGCCCGAGCGAACGTGAACGTGGACATGATCGTCCAGAACGTCAGCGAGCAGGGCCGCGCGGACGTGAGCTTCACCGTGCTGGAAACCGACCTGCCGCAGGCACTGGCCGTGGCCCGGCAGTTGGCCGAGCGGCTCGGCGCGGCCGCCGTCGAGAGCGACGAGGAAATCGCCAAGCTAAGCATCGTCGGCGTGGGAATGCGAAGCCACTCCGGCGTCGCCGAGAAGATGTTCCGCGCCCTGGCCGAGCGGGAAATCAACATCGGCATGATCAGCACGTCCGAGATAAAGATATCCTGCGTCATCGACGGCGAGGCGGGCCAGGAGGCCCTGAAGGCCATCCATCACGCCTTCGGGCTCGGAAGGGAGGGCCGACAACAGGATGAGTGAAACCGAAAAGACAGTGCTCGTCTATGACACCCTCCTGCGCGACGGATGCCAGGCCGAGGGGATGAACCTGTCCCTGGCCGACAAGCTGGAAGTGACCGAACGGCTGGACGAGCTGGGCGTGCACTACATCGAGGGCGGCTTCGCGGGAGCCAACCCCAAGGACGACCAGTTCTTCCGGGAGGTCCGGGGCCTGAAGCTGGAGAACGCGCGCATAGCCGCATTCGGCGCGACGCGGCGCAAGAACGTCGCAGCCGCCGAGGACGCCGGACTGCGCGCGCTGCTGGACGCCGAGACCCCCGTCGTCACCATCGTCGCCAAGGCATGGGACTACCACGTCAGCGAGGTCATCCACACGACGCCGGACGAGAACCTGCGCATGGTCGAGGACTCGGTCAGGCACCTCAAGGAGGCCGGCCGCGAAGTGATCCTCGACGCGGAGCACTTCTTCGACGGCTACCGCAGCAACCCCGAGCACGCGGTCCAGGTGCTCAAGGTCGCGGCGGCAGCCGGGGCGGACTGCGTCGTCCTGTGCGACACCAACGGCGGCGCCCTGACCGACGAAGTGGCCCGGCTGACCGCCCTGGCCTGCGCCGAGGTAAACTGCCCCGTCGGCATCCACTGCCACAACGATTGCGGCCTGGCCGTGGCGAACTCGGTCGTCGCCGTCCAGAACGGCGCAGTCCACGTTCAGGGGACTCTGAACGGCTTCGGCGAGCGCACGGGCAACGCCGACCTGTGCGCCGTCATCCCGATCATAAACCTGAAGACCCCGTTCCGCTGCGTCACGGACGAGCAACTGAAGAAGCTCACGGAGGTGTCGCGCTTCGTGTACGAGGCGGCGAACCTGATGTACGACGAGCACCAGCCCTTCGTCGGCTCCAGCGCGTTCGCACACAAGGCGGGGCAGCACGTCGACGCGATGCGCAAGGCGGAGCACGCCTGTGAGCAGATCGACCCCGCCCAGGTGGGCAACGAGAGGCGGTTCCTCTTAAGCGAGCTTTCCGGTCACGCCGCAATGAGCGAGAAGTTCGCACAGTATGACATCGAGACCGACCGGGAGACGACCGCCGCACTGCTGGAAAGGCTGAAGGAGCTGGAGAACGAAGGCTACCAGTACGAGGCGGCCGAAGCGTCCTTCGAGCTGGTGGCCAGGCGGGCGATGGGCGAGTGCCCGCCGCACTTCGAGACCAAGGCGTACCACGTCAGTTGCATCCGCCAGCCGGACGGCAGGCTGGTCACCGACGCCACGGTGAAGCTCGACGTGCACGGCGACCTGATGCACACGGCCAGCGAGGGGGACGGCCCCGTCAACGCGCTCGACGGCGCGCTGCGGAAGGCCCTTGAACCGCACTACTCCGCCTTGAAGGACGTGCGCCTGACCGACTACCGCGTGCGCGTCATCAACCCGAGGGCCGCCACGGCGGCCAAGGTGCGCGTCGTGATCGAGAGCACCGACGGCAAGCGCGTCTGGGGCACCGTCGGCGTCAGCGAGAACATCATCCACGCCAGTTGGGAAGCCCTCGTGGACAGCGTGGAGTACAAGCTGCTGATCGCGGACTGAGCCGCATTCCAATCCGAGAGGTCATTTCGCCATGCCCGCCGAACTGTCCGCCCAGTACGACCCGGCGAAGATCGAGGACGGGATTTACCGCTTCTGGGAAGACGGGAAGTTCTTCCACACCGAGCCCGACCGGCCCGGCCAGAGCTACACGATAGTCATCCCGCCGCCGAACGTCACCGCCGAGCTGCACATGGGCCACGCGCTCAACAACACGGTGCAGGACGTCTACATCCGCTTCCGGCGAATGCAGGGCCTCAACACCCTCTGGCTCCCCGGGACGGACCACGCCGGCATCGCCACGCAGAACGTCGTCGAGCGCGAGCTGGCCAAAGAGGGGATCCACCGGCGGGACCTGGGCCGGGAGAAATTCGTCGAGCGCGTCTGGCAGTGGAAGCAGCAGTACGGCGGCCGCATCATCCGGCAACTGAAGCGGCTCGGCTGCTCCTGCGACTGGGACCGCACGCGCTTCACCATGGACGACGGGCTCAGCCGCGCCGTGCTGGAGACGTTCGTCCGGCTCTACGAGAAGGGGCTGATCTACCGCGACAAGTACATCGTCAACTGGTGCCCGCGCTGCCGCACCGCCCTGTCGGACATCGAGAGTGAGCACGAGGAGCACGAGGGCCACCTGTGGCACATCCGCTACCCCGTCCGGGACGGCATTGACGCGCACGTGACCGTCGCCACGACCCGCCCGGAGACGATGCTGGGCGACACGGCCGTCGCCGTCCATCCCGACGACCCGCGCTACGGCCACCTGATCGGCAAGACTGCCGTCCTGCCCGTCATCGAGCGCGATATCCCGATCATAGCCGACGACTGGGTGGACCCCGAATTCGGCACGGGCGCCGTGAAGGTCACGCCCGCGCACGATCCGAACGATTGGCAAATCGCCCGCCGGCACGACCTGCCCGCCGTCGTCGTCATTGACGAGGACGGCAACATGACCCTCCAGGCCGGCGAGCAGTACGAGGGCATGGACCGGTTCGAGTGTCGCGAGGCGCTGGTGGAAGACCTGCGTGAACGCGGGCTCCTGGAGAAGGTGGAGCCCTACGTGCACGCCGTGGGACACTGCTACAGGTGTCACACGGTCGTCGAGCCCTTCCTGAGCGACCAGTGGTACGTCAAGACGAAGCCGCTGGCGGAGAAGGCCATCCAGGCGGCGCGCGACGGGCGCGTCAGGTTCACGCCCGAGCGATGGACGGACTTCTACCTGAGCTGGCTGGAGAAGGCCCACGACTGGTGCATCAGCCGACAGATCTGGTGGGGGCATCGCATCCCCGTCTATTACTGCGAGGGCTGCGGCGAGCCGGTCGTGGCGCGCGAGGAGCCGGACGCCTGCCCGCACTGCGGCGACGGCCGCCTGCGCCGCGACGAGGACGTCCTGGACACCTGGTTCTCCAGCGCCCTGTGGCCGTTCAGCACCCTCGGCTGGCCCGACCGGACCGAGGACCTGGAGCGCTACTACCCGACCAGCGCGCTGGTGACCGCCCGGGACATCATCTTCTTCTGGGTCGCCCGCATGGTCATGATGGGCCTTGAGTTCATGGACGAGGTGCCGTTCAGCGACGTTTACATCCACGGCAACATCCTGGACGAGCAGGGCCGCAAGATGTCGAAGTCCCTGGGCAACGGGATCGACCCCATCGACCTGATCGAGCAGCACGGGGCCGACGCCGTCCGGTTCTGCCTCATCATGCTCTCGCCCGAGGGCCAGGACCTGCGCCTGAGCGAGTCCAAGTTCGAGATGGGCCGCCACTTCGCCAACAAGATATGGAACGCCGCGCGCTTCGCCCTGATGAACCTGGCCGACGGGGCGACCCAGTCCGAAGCCGCGCCGGCCTTCGAGGACCAATGGATACTGAGCCGCCTTCAGCACACCATCGAATCCGTTACCGAGAACCTCGAGGGCTTCCACGACCACGAAGGGGCGCGCCGCATTTACGAGTTCTTCTGGCACGACCTGTGCGACTGGTACCTGGAGATCATCAAGCCGCGCCTGAACGGCCCGGGCTCCGGCGCCGCGCGCGAGACCCTGGCCGGCGTCATGGATGCGTCCCTGCGGCTCCTGCACCCGTACATGCCTTTCCTCACCGAGGAACTCTGGCGCCACCTGAAGGCGACCGCGCAGGGGGCCTCGCTGCAGGCCGCCGAGGCAATGGCGTCCGACGCGCTCGTCCGTGCCGAGTGGCCGAAGGGGAACCCCGAATGGCGGGACCAGCGGGTCGAGGCGCAGACGGCCCTGCTCCAGGACATAACGCGCGCTGTCCGCAACCTCAGGAAAGAGAAGGGCATCCCTGAGCGTCAGCCCGTGCCCGTGATCGTCAGCTCGGCCGACGAGGACAGCGACATGGTGATCGGCGACCACTCCGACTTCCTCATCCAGATGGCCTTCCTGGACGACCTGGAACACGGCGTCGGCGCCGAGAAACCGGAGATCTGCGCCACGACGGTAGTCGGCACGACCGAGATATTCATGCCCCTGGGAGGCCTGATAGACCTCGAGGACGAGCGCCAGCGGCTCCGTAAGCGCAGGGGCGATCTGGAGGCGCAGGTCGAGGCGGCCGACGTAGTCCTGCACAACGCCGACTTCCTGGCCAAAGCGCCGGAGAAAGTCGTGCAGCAGAAGCGCCACCGCGCCGATGAACTGCGCGCTCAACTGACCGTCATCATCCAGAACCTGGCCGACCTCGAATAGTCGTGGCGCGCCCTGGCGGCAGATTCTCCGTATCGTGGAACAAAACGCTGCCTGCCGTCACTAATAGGCCAGAGCGCAAGTCCACGACGTAGCGATTCAGGAGCCGACACATGTCCGAACCCAAGCGACTGAAGGCGATGGCGCTCGCAGCGGCGGCGCTGGCTTTCTTCACGGCGGCGGGGGCCGCCGCCCCCGCAGGCCCGGCCGATGCGGGCCTGATGGCCGACAAGGCAGCCGTGGTGAAGGGCAACAACGAAGCCGCCCTGGACCTATACGGGCGGCTGAGGAAGCAGGAGGGCAACCTCTTCTTCTCCCCGTTCAGCATCTCGACCGCGCTGGCGATGACCTACGCCGGCGCGCGCGGGGAGACGGCTGACCAGATGGCCGACGTGCTCCGGTTCGGCCTGGAGCAGGGGCGCCTCCACCCGGCGTTCGCCGCGCTGGTCGAGGACCTGCAAGCCGCAAAGGAGAAGAAGGGCTACGAACTCAGCGTCGCCAACGCCCTGTGGGGACAGGAGGGCTTCGAGTTCCTGGCGGACTTCCTGGGCCTCGTGCGCGAGAGCTACGGCGCGGGCCTGAACGAGGTCGATTTCAAGGGCGCCGCGGAGGAAGCCCGGAAGACCATCAACGCCTGGGTGGAGAAGCAGACCCGCGACAAGATCAAGGACCTGATAAAGCCGGGGGTGCTCGGCGCGCTCACCCGGCTCGTGCTAACCAACGCCATCTACTTCAAGGGCGACTGGGCCTCGCAGTTCGACCCGAAGCGCACGGCCGACGCCCCATTCACGCTGGCGGGCGGCGACAAGGTCAACGTCCCCATGATGAGCCAAAAGGCCGAGTTCGGCTACATGGACGGTGACGGCTTCCAGGCGCTCGAGCTGCCCTACGTCGGCGAGGAGCTTTCGATGGTCGTCTTGCTCCCCGCGGCGGGCGGCGTCAAGGCGCTGGAGGACAGGCTCACGCCCGAGAACGTCGCCGCGTGGACGAAGGGGTTGGGCAAGGTCGAACTCACGGTCTTCCTGCCGAAGTTCAAGATGACGTGGCAGACGGAACTAGCGCCCGTGCTCGGGGCGATGGGCATGGGGGACGCCTTCTCGGCGGCGCGGGCGGACTTCTCCGGCATGACCGGCCGCAAGGACCTGTTCATCTCGAACGTGATCCACAAGGCGTTCGTGGAAGTGAACGAGGAGGGCACGGAGGCGGCGGCGGCGACGGCGGTCGTGATGAAGCTGACGGCGGTGGCCCGGCCCCTCGTCTTCCGGGCCGACCATCCGTTCCTGTTCCTGATCCGCGACACGCGCTCCGGCGGAATCCTCTTCATGGGCCGGGTGATGAATCCCGCGCAGTGACCCGCCCCGGGCCGCCGGGCGCGGAACAGGCCCGCTTGCTTGACACCATGCGAGCCGCCCGCTAACCTGAGCAGTTCCGACTACACGCCCCGGCCAACAGGACGCGCCATGCCGACCGAACCCGAGGACTGCCAGGCCTACCAGGAGATACTCTCGCGGTGGGGGCCGCTCGAGCAGGACGACGTTTTCCGCCTGCTGGGGGCCGTGCAGGACGCGTGCGGCCACGTCCCGCGCCCCGTCCTGGAAGACGTAAGCCGCAGGCTCCGCCGCCCCCTGGCCGAGCTGTACGGGGCGGCCACGGCCTACCCCGGCCTGCGGACAGCCCCGCCGGAGGGAGAACGTTGAGCGCGGCCGAGACGAAGGTCCTGACGCGGCGAATCGGGGTCATCACGCCCTTCGACCTGGCCGCCTACCGCGCCGACGGCGGGTACGCGGCGCTGGAGAAGGCGCTCTCCGCCGGCCGGGATGCGGTCACCCAGGAGGTCAAGCGAAGCGGCCTGCTCGGCCGCGGCGGCGCGGGATTCCCCACGGGGCTGAAATGGGAAATGACGGCGCGCGAGGGGGCCGAGCCGAAGTACCTGCTCTGCAACGCCGACGAAGGAGAACTCGGCACCCACAAGGACCGGCTGCTGCTGGGGGGCGATCCGTGCCGCGTCCTCGAGGGCATGACGATCGCCGCCTACGCCGCCGGCGCCGCGAAGGGCATCATCTATTTCAACGAGGAGTTCCGTGCGCTCGCCGAGCAATGGGAACGGCTGATCCGGCAGGCAGAAGAGGAGGGCCTGCTCGGCGAGGACATCATGGGCTCCGGCTTCGGCCTGACCGTGAAGACGTGCCTGGGGCGGGGGCTGTACATTGCGGGCGAGGAGATGGCCCTGATCTCCTCGCTGGAGGGCAAGCGGCCCACCAGCCGGCCCAAGCCGCCCTTCCCCACGCAGGCGGGCCTGTTCGGCCTGCCCACCTGCATCAACAACGTCGAGACGCTCGCCAACGTGCCGGACATCGTCTGGCGCGGCGCCGACTGGTTCCTCTCGATGGGCCTGCCGGACGACCCCGGCACGCGCCTGGTCAGCCTGTCCGGCGACGTGAAGGAGCAGTGCGTCTGCGAGATCGCCGTCGGATCCTGCACGCTGGCAGAGGCCGTCCCGGCGTTCGCCGGTGGCACCAGGGGAGGCCGGCCCGTCCGGGCGGTCCAGCCCGGCGGGGGCACGTCCGCCTTCCTGGCCGGCGGGGCGCTCGACACGCCCATCGCCTCGCGGCCGATAGCCGAGGCGGGATCCTCGCTCGGCACGGCCGGCGTCACCGTCTACGAGGAGGGCCATTCCCTGGTGGACGCCGTGGTTTCCATCATGGAGTACTACGGG
>CAZQEQ010000007.1:0-30523 GCA_964592385.1 uncultured candidatus Brocadiaceae bacterium
CCGGCGCCCCGGAACGCCGAGATGGATTTCCTCAAGAAGCACCTGGGGATCGAGTAAGTGGCGTCGCCGTTTCCCGACGTCGGCCTGCGGATCATGGAGGGTCTCATGCAGTTGCCAAAAGGCTTCCTGCTCCTGGTCGCTGTGGCGCCCATGCTGCCGGCGCCGGGCTCTGCTCGGGCGGCCGACTGGCCGACCTACCGTCATGACAATGCGCGCAGCGGCGTGACGGAGGAGCGCCTGGAGTTGCCGTTGCGCGAGCGGTGGGTCTTCGAGTCGCCGGCGCGCCCGGCACGGGGCTGGTCCGACTACCGACGCAATGCGGCCAAGATTCTCTACGACGACGCTTTCCACGTCGTTTCGGCCGGCAATTCGGCCTTCTTCTGTTCGTCCGCAGAGAACAAGGTCTACTGCCTGGACGCGGAGACCGGGCGCGTGCGCTGGGCGTTCTATACGGGTGCGCCGCCGCGTCTGGCACCGACCGTCTGGGACGGGAGAATCCTGGCCGGGTCGGACGACGGCCGCGCCTACTGCCTCGATGGTCCCAGCGGAAGCCTGCTGTGGGAGTTCGACGGCGCGGCGGGCCGGGACAGGGCCCTGGGCCAGGGAAGGCTCATGTCCCTGTGGCCCGTGCGGACCGGCGTGATGGTTGACGACGGCGTGGCGTACCTAGGGTCCGGGCTCTTCCCCGCCGAAGGCGCGTACCTGCACGCGCTGAACGCGGCGAACGGCAAGCCCCTGTGGACCAGCGAGATCGGTTTCTCGCCGCAGGGCTACATGCTGTGCCGCGGCGACGAGCTGGTGGTGCCTTCGGGGCGGACCACGCCCGTGTTCCTGAGACGTGAAGATGGCCATTGGGCGGGTGGTATCCGGTGGCAGGGCAAGGGCTCCGGCGGGGCGGCCGCCCTGCTCGCCGCGGGCTCGTTGTACAACCTCTGTGGCGAGAAGACCGCCGCGTACGACGCTGACACGAAACAGCCCATCTTCATGTGGTCCGGGGCGCGACGAATCCTCGTCCACGCCGGGACCGCGTACCTCTACTGCCAGGGGTTCGGCCCCCCGGAGAGCGCGGCTTCCGGCTGCTTGTCCGAAGTGGAGGCCGACTATTCGGAACTGATTGCCCTTCCCGCCGACCGGCTCGCAGAGTTCAGCGCCCAGGTGTACGAACTCCATCGGCAACTCGACAGGGCCGCCCGCTACGGAGCGGGACCGGGGGACGCCCTGAAAGCGCGGCGCGACGAGGTCTACAGGGAGCTGTACGACGCGTGCCTGTGGCGGCTCGACTGCGAAGCCCCGGACGAACTGATCCTGGCCAGGGGGATGTTGCTCGCGGGGGGGCTTGACAGGGTTACGGCGGTGGACGCGGTTGCCGGCCGGCGGCTCTGGTCGGCGGAGGTGGCCGGACGGGCGAAGGGGCTGGCGGTCGCGAACGGCCGCCTGTTCGTCAGCACGACCGAGGGGAACGTTTACTGCTTCACCTCCGGCGCCGGCGGCGCGGCCGCGTCGCCCGAGACGGGCCGGCCGGCCGAGGCCAGCGACGAAATCCGCCTTCTCTACGGAACGGTCGCAGACGACATACTGGACGGCACCGGCCTTGTGCGGGGCTACTGCGTGACTCTGGGCAAGGGAGCCGGCCGACTGGCGCTGGCCCTGGCTGAGCGCAGCGGGCTGAACGTCTATGCCCTGGAAGGCAACCCCTCCGAAGTCGCCCCGGCGAGGGAGGCGCTGAGCCGGGCCGGGCTCTACGGCTCCCGCGTCTCCGTGGAGGAGGGGACGCTCTCGTCCGCGCACTACCCGCCGTACTTCGCGAACCTGGTCGTTTCTACGGAGGGCTTCCTCGGGGGCAGCTTGCAGACGCCCGCGGCCGAGATGTTCCGGATCCTCAGGCCGCTGGGCGGGGTCGCGTGCGTCGGGGCGAATGCGTCGGGGTTCCCTGGCGACTGGCTCGACGGCATCCCGGCTGACGAGGCGGAGGTCACCGTGTCCGGCGAATGGGCGCGGATCGTGCGCGGCCCGCTTCCCGGCGCCGGCGTCTGGACCCATCAACACGCCAACGCGAGCAACACGGACTGCAGCGAGGACCGGCTCGCCGCAGCCCCGCTGGGCATCCTCTGGTTCGGCGACCCCGGCCCGCAGAAGATGGCCCACAGGCATGCCGTGCCGCCGGCCCCCCTGTCCGTAAACGGGCGGCTGTTCGTCCAGGGCAAGGACTCTGTCATGGCCTATGACGCGTACAACGGCCTGCCGCTGTGGGAACGCAGCGTGCCGGGCGCACGGCGCGTGGACGTGCGCATGGAGGCCGGGAACATGGCGGCCACGGACGACAGCCTCTTCATTGCTCTGGATGGCAGCGAGGAATGCGTGCGCCTGGACGCCGCGACCGGCGCCACGCTGCGCACGTACGCCGCGCCGCCGAGGGCGGACGGCCAGGCGCGCCGCTGGGCCTGGATCGCTACCGAGGGGGACTCCCTCTTCGGAAGCCGGGGCATCTCGGCCGAGCCGCAGATGTGGACGGGCAGTGACCTGTTCAAGCGAAGGCCCGCCTGGAGGAATCGCAGCGAGTGCGTCTTCGCGCTCGTTCCGGGGACGGGCCGGGTCCGCTGGCTACAGGAGGGCGCGGACATCGTCAACGTCGGCATCGCCGTCGGCGGCGGGAACGTCTTCTTCGTCGACTACGGCGACGAGCCCGGCCAGGGGCGCTGGCCGGCCGTTGCGCCCGACCTGGCGACGGTTGTCGCTCTGGACGCGCAGAGCGGCCGCGAGCGCTGGCGCGAGTCCGTGGACATAGGCGATTGCATCGTCGAGTCCCACCTGAAGAGCGCCCTGACCGGGTCGGGCGGCGAGGTGAACCTGGCCTACAAGGACGGGGTCCTGCTGCTGTCGGCGTTCCCGTATGCCAGCAAGTACGGGCGGCCGCCGGGCGGTGAGGACATCCTGCGCAAAACGGTCGCACTGAGCGCCGCGGACGGTGCGGTCCTGTGGTCAAGGCGCACGCAGCACCTGAGCCGGGCCGTCGTCGCGGGCCGCACCATCTACGCGGAGCCGTGGGCCTTCGACCTGCTGACCGGCGAGCAGAAGCTCGGTGTAAACCCGTCGCCGGAAGGGGGGGCGGCCTGGTACGTGAGGACCGGGGGATGCGGGCCCATGGCGGCCTCCGCGTCGGCCCTTTTCTTCCGGAAGGGGAGCATCGCCTGGTATGACCTGGCCGGGGCCGAGCTGCACGCGTTCACCGGGGTCCGGCCGGGCTGCGGGGTCAACTTCATCCCCGCCAACGGCCTCGTCCTGATACCGGACGGGAGCGAGGGCTGCGAGTGCGCTTACCCAATCAAGTGCTCCCTGGCCCTGTACCCCAAGGCGCCGGCCGGGGCGGCGCCGACGAAGCCCTGAGACGGCGCCTCACTTGAAGACCGCCGCGGGCGCGGCTATAAAGGGCCGCCGTGTCGCGTTCCCCCTCCAGGAGCAACTGCGATGGCGTTGACAGCCGAATGGCGGAAGAGGCTGGACCACTGGCGCCGCGTGCTGGCGGAGCGGCTCTATCTGCCGCTGGGCGAGGTCGCGCTGAGCGGCTTCACGACGGCCGAGCAGCTCTCGCCCGACGAGGCGCTTGCGGGGCCTTTCAAGCCGATGCGGCCCGGCGCGCGCTGGGGCGCGAAGTGGGAATACGGCTGGTTCAGGGGCACCATTGAGCTCCCCCCGGAGGCGGCGCGCAAGCGCGTCACGGCGCGCCTGGAGACCGGCGGAGCGAGGCTGATATGGGTGGACGGCCTGGCCGTCGGGGGCTCGATCCTGGCGCTGGCGAAGTCGGGCGTGCCCGGCAAGACGTACGACATCCTGGTGGAAGCATACGCCGGCCACGGGCCGACGCCCGTCACGGTCGGGCCCGTGCCGCCCGGCGTCGAGAGCGTCCCGAAGGCCCCGCGCAGGCAGCAGACGCTCGGCCGCTCGACGTTCGGCGTCCACGAGGAGGATGCCTACCAGCTTCTGATGGACGTGGAGACGCTGCTGAGCCTGCGCGGATGCCTGAACCCGGACTCGCTGCGCGTGGCGCAGATTGACGCCGGGCTGCGCGACTTCGCGACCGTCGTGGACCTGGAGGCGCCGCATGCGGAGATGATGCGCGCCGTCCGGGCCGCCCGGGCGCGGCTGCGGCCCCTGCTCGAGTGCAAGAACGGCACAACGGCGCCGCTGATGTTTGCCTTCGGGCACGGGCACCTGGACGTGGCGTGGCTCTGGCCGCTGGCCGAGACGGAGCGCAAGGCGGCCCGCACGCTCGCCGGGCAGCTCGCCCTCGCCCGCGAGTACCCGGAGCATAGGTTCCTCCACAGCCAGTGCGAGCTCTTCCGCATGATCGGCGAGCACTACCCGAAGCTCTACCGCCGCGTCAAGAGGGCGGTGAAGGCGGGCAACGTCATCGCCGACGGCAGCACGTGGGTCGAGATGGACACGAACGTCACCGGCGGCGAGAGCCTGGTGCGCCAGTTCCTCTACGGCAAGCAGTTCTTCCGGGAGGAGTTCGGCGCGGAGACCGAGCTGCTCTGGCTGCCGGACGCGTTCGGCTACTCGGCCGCGCTGCCGCAGGTGATGCGCGGCTGCGGCGTGAAGTACTTCTCGACGGCCAAGATATTCTGGAACTACCACGGTGGCGAGCCGTTCCCCTACAACACGTTCACCTGGGAGGGGATAGACGGCTCGAAGGTGCTGGTGCACCTGTGCAACGACTACAACTCGCAGACGCGCCCGGTGGACGTCATAAGCCGCTGGCGCGAGCGCCGGCAGAAGGACGGCACCTCGCCCCGGCTGATGCCCTTCGGCTGGGGCGACGGCGGCGGCGGGCCGACGCGCGACCACCTGGAGTACCTGCGCCGCGAGGCCGACCTGGAGGGCGTGCCCCGTGTGCGCATCGCCGCACCGCTGGACTACTTTAAGGACCTCGAGCGGCGCGGCGTGCCCGACGTGAACTACGTGGGCGAGCTCTACTTCCAGGCTCACCGGGGCACCTACACCAGCCAGGCGCGGACCAAGCGGGGCAACCGCAAGTCGGAGTTCGCGCTGCGCGAGGCGGAGACGTGGGGCGCGGCTGCCGCCGTGCTGGCCGGCTTCCCCTTTCGCGCCCGGGATCTGGCCGAGACCTGGCGCAGGTTTCTCGTCTGCCAGTTCCACGACGTGCTGCCGGGCACTTCCATTCGGCGGGTTTATGAGCAGGCCGAGGCGACCTTCGACGCGACGGTCGAAGCCGCCGGCCGCGTGGCCGACGCCGCCCGGGCCGCTCTCACGGACGGGGACGGCGGGGCGTTGACAGCCTTCAATTCGCTTTCCTGGGAGCGCAAGGCGCTCGTAGAGCTGCCGAAGGGCTGGCGCGGCGCCGCCGGCCCGGACGACGCGCCGCTGCCCGCCCAGGAGGTGGAGGGCAGGCTGCTGGCGGAAGCGAGCATCCCGTCCTGCGGCTGGACGGCGCTCCGCGCCGGGGAGGCGGCGCCCCCTTCCGGCGGCGTCAAGGCTGCGGGACACACGCTGGAGAACGAGCTGCTCCGCGTGGAGTTCAACCGCAAGGGTGAGATTGCCTCCATCCTGGACAAGGAGGCCGGCCGGGAGCTTGCCGCAGGGCCGTGCAACAGCCTGCGCATGTACAAGGACGTTCCCGTGGCCTGGGACGCGTGGGACCTGGACAGCATCTACCCGGCCACGCCGCACGAGCTGCCGGAGGACGCGGAGGCCGAGGTGGCGGTGGCCGGGCCGCTCGTCGGCGTCCTGCGCATCCGGCGCAGGCTGAACGACTCGGAGATGGTCCAGCGAGTGAGCCTGCGGCGCGGGAGACGTCGCGTTGACTTCGAGACCCGGATCGACTGGCAGGAGAGTCACAAGCTGCTCAAGGTCAACTTCCCCGTGGCCGTCCACGCGAACGAGGCGGTCCACGAGATCCAGTTCGGCCACGTGCGCCGGCCCAATCACAGGTCGCGCCAGTACGACGCCGACCGCTACGAGGTCTGCAACCACAAGTGGACGGCGCTGGCTGAAGAGGGCCGGGGCTGCGCCGTCCTGAACGACTGCAAGTACGGCGTCAACGTGGACGGCAATAGCATCAACCTGACGCTGCTGCGCGCGCCCCTGGCGCCCGACATGACGGCCGACAAGGGCGTGCAGGAGTTCACCTACGCCTTCTATGCTTGGAACGGCCCGATGTGCGAGAGCGCGCTCGTGCGGGAGGCATACGAGCTTAACTGCCCGGTTACGGCCGCCGCAGGCGCCGCCGGGGAGCGCTCGCTCCTGTCGGTGGACGCGTCGAACATCCTGGTCGAGGCCGTGAAGCCCGCCGAGGACGGCTCCGGGGACGTCGTCGTGCGGCTCTACGAGGCGATGCGGACGGCCACGTCGTGCCGGCTGGCCACGTCGCTGCCGGTGTCGCGGGCGTCGGAGGCGGACATGCTGGAGCGGCCGGGGCGGCGGCTCACGGTGCGCGGCGGGGCGGTCGGCCTGGAGTTGCGTCCCTTCGAGATAAAGACGCTCCGGCTGAGCCCCTGACGGCGGAGCGGCGACCCGGTCAGGGCGCAGGCTGCGCGAGGCCGGCGGCTTCGAGCCCCGGGCCTTTCAGGACTATGCCTCCCAGGTCGAGCTTTGCCCCGGCGGGGTTCTCGAAGGACTCGAGGACCTCCAGGACGGCGCCCTCCTGGCCGGTGATGACGGAATCGGGGTGCCCGACGCGGAGTTCGGCGCAGGTGAGCCTGCCGGTGCCCAGGTCAATCCGGCCGGGACAGTCGCCGCCCAGGTTGACCCCACCCGTCACGACCACGTCGGACGCGCCCACGTGCAGCTCCGGCACGCCCCCGAAGGTCAGGGAAACGCGCCCGGCCGTCAGGTCGTGCCCGCCCGTGTCGAAGACGACCGTTTTCTCGATGGACAGATGGAGCCCGCTCAGGTCCATCGGCCCCTCCATGGTCCAGGTGGGGCCGGTGCCCGCCTCGGTCATGTAGGTGCCGGTGATGTCGTACTTGCCGGTCAGGCCGCTCAGGTCGATCCTGTTCTGGAGCCGTCCGTCGCCCGACCCGTTCATCTCGTGCTCGAGGCTGGAGATGGCGATGCGGCAGCCGTCGGCGACGATGTCGAGTGCGTCCCGGGCGTGGTGGATCTCGAGGGTCACCATTGGGGGCTGGCCGCGCACGCCGGTGGCCTCGCTCACGTCCATCGTCAGCAGGGAGGTCGCGTCGCCGAAGATGCAGTGGTTCTCGACGTCTATGTCCACGCCCACAGGTGCGTCGCCGATGGGCTGGAGGGTCGTGGTCTGGCCGCTGGCGGCGGCCATCAGGTTCCATATGGACGGCTTCTGGCCCTCGGAGAGGCGGTAGCGCCACTGGCCGGTGCCCGTGAGGTGTATGCTCAGGTTGCCCTTGCCCTTCCAGGACTCCGCGCAGTCGGCGGTGTCCAGGTCCCGGCCGATGGTGAGGACGCTCGAATGGCCGCGGCCCTGGTCCACCCGGCCCGCGTAGAGAAGGCAGTCGCGCCGGCAGGTCAGCGTCGCCCCGCGGAAGGCGAGGGTCAGCCCGGGGTCGGCATCCGGCCGGATGACCAGGTCGCGCACCTGGGCCTCGCCCTCGACTTCGATGACCCCGGCGCCGGAGTTTTCGTCGAAGAAGGCGTCACAGTCCCCGTCGGGCGGCGGCGCACCGCCGTCCCCGCCGGAGGTGAAGGACCAGTGGACCGGGTCGTCCCACCGTCCGGCCCCGTCCACCCAGTAGCGCTCCGTCGGGCGCGGCCCCGCGGGCGCCGGGACGCAGCCCAGGCAGGCTACGGCGAGCGCCCCGGCCACGTATTGCGTCCATCTACGCACTGCGCCTCGTCCTTTCTCCCGGCGTGCGGCGGGGCGAGCCGGGTCAACGGAGGATCCGCAGCGCAGCATACCGCCTCCGGGGCGGGAGTCAAGCGCGCAGCCGCAACCGGCGTGAGCTTGCCCCCCGGGCGGGACTGCGGTAGCGTGGTGTCTGCCCAATCGTGGGTGACGGTCCTGGGAACCTGTCATCGGCAGGTCTGACTCCAATCGAAGGGGTGTTCGCAGATGATAGAATTGCGTCTTGTCGCGTTGACGGTGCTCGGACTGACGTTGGGGGCTTCCCCGGTGGGCGCGCAGGGCGTTGAGGTGACGGTGGACGCCGCCAAGCACCACCAGACCATCGAGGGCTTCGGCACCTGCCTTGTCGCCTGGAGGGACGAATTCCGCCGGCTCTACCGCACCGAGGAGTTCCAGGAGGTTTACGTGAACCAGGTCGGCTGCAACATGCTGCGCTTCAACCTGTGGGGGCCGGTCTGCAAGACGCCGCAGCAGGACTGGCGCGACATCCGCTGGCAGGACTTCGACATGTCCGTCAACGGCGGCAGGGCGCAGATCTTCATTGACTTCGCCAAAGGGATAAAGAAGCTCAACCCGGACGTAAAGCTCATCGGCACGGTCTGGAGCCCGCCCGCGTGGATGAAGGAGAGTCAGTCCATCACCGACAAGCGTTCCGGGGGCATCCGCGCCCACAGCTACGGCGAGATAAGGAACCGCGTCCGGCCGGAGTTCTACCCTCACTTCGCCAGGTGGCTGGTGGAGATGGTCAAGCTCCACGCCGCCGCCGGAACGCCGCTCTGCGCGGTGAGCCCCGGCAACGAGGTGCAGTTCACGCAGACGTTCGAGAGCTGCGTCTGGAACGGCGAGGACTTCGCCAAGATCGTGGCGATGGTGGGGGAGCTGCTGGACAAGGAGGGGCTGGGGAACGTGAAGATCTTCGGGCCGGAGACCATGACCAGCCACTTCTATACGGGCGGCACGCCGGACTACGTCAAGGCCGTCGCGGGCAGCCCCGCCGCCCTCCAGGCGCTGGACGTCTGGGCGACCCACGGATACGAGGACGGCGTCGTGGCCGAGATGAACGCCAACTCCTCCCGCCGGATGTGGAACATAATCAAGGAGTACGGTAAGCCCTACTGGGTGACCGAGGGCGGCACGGGCGGCCACGACTGGCCGACGCCGCTGCACAAGGGGGTCGGCGCGGCCATCCACAACGCCCTGGTCGCGGGCGACGTGTCGGCCTTCGTCCCCTGGCAGGTCATCGACGGGGATCGCAACACCCACGGCCTGATGGTGCTGGAGGGGGGCAGGCCCGTCTTCACGCCGAAGACCTACGCCGCGATGCACTACTTCCGGTTCATCCGGCCGGGGGCCGTGCGGATCGACGCGGAGCCCGCCTACGCCGAGGTGATGACGGGCGCGTTCTACCACCCGCAGAGGAGCGAGCTCACCATCGTTCTGCTGAACCCGACGGACCAGCGGCAGCCGGTCACGGTCCGGTTCCAGCAGCCCCCCGGCATCGAGGCGATGAAGGCGTACGGTACCTCAGCCTCGGCGAACCTGGAGGAGCTGCCCGCCGTGCCCGTCAAGGGGGACCGCCTGACGCTGACCATGCCCGAGCAGAGCATGTTGACGCTCTTCGCCGGCCGCCGGTGAGCGACTGGGGCGAGGCGGGGCGGGCGCCTCAGGGGGAGATGGGTTTCTTCGCTGTCGCGCCCGTGTACGCGTCCACGTCCGGCGGGTTGGGGAACTCGGCCTGCACCGCCGGCTGCTTGATGCCCTGCGCCAGCCTGAACGCGCTGATGTCAACCCTGTCCTTGACGAGTTCGACGACGTTGTAGGCGTCGATGAACGTGTCGTAGTATGCCGGGTCTTCCTCGGGCAGGACGAACGCCTTGTGGGCCTGGCCCTCGGCGTCGAAGTAGGCCATGTAGGGCACGGCGCAGACGCCGTTGTTGCGCGTGCTGACGAAGCTGAACCACCGTCCGTTGGATGACCAGCGGGTATAGCTTTCCGAGTAGTCGCTGTTGACCTCGTCGAGCCGCCTGTATTCCCGCGTTTCCAGGTCGAGCAGGTACACGTCGGAGCTCTTCTGGTGCACCGGGTAGGTGGCCTTGTCGGCCAGGATTTGCAGCACGTACCTGCCGTCGGGCGAGGGACGCGGGAACGCGCAGGAAAGGCCCGCCTCCGAGCACGCCATGACCGTCTCGGGCGAGCCCCAGGTGTCCGTGGCCGTGTCGTAGGATATGCGCATCAGGTCGAACTTGAACGTGTCCTCGTCCCGGACCGTCACCAGCGGCCTGTCGAGGCACCGAACGTAATAGACGTACTTGCCATCGTGCGACCAGCAGGGATGCGTCTCGATGTAGTCGTTCTCGAAAACCTCCTCGCAGGTGCTGATGGTATTCTTCTCGACGTTGTAGACGACCAGGTCGCCGCGTTTCTCGACGGCCTCGAAGTAGAACTCCTTGTAGGTTGCGGGGAAGTAACCGTAATACCAGTTCAGGGTGGCGGCGATGTGCGTGCCGTCGGGATGCCACGAGGCGTAGGCGAGCGGCCGGAACATGGGCGACTGCTTCGTGTCGATCTTGCGGGTCTGGTCGCCCATGACCAGCATCATGCCCGCGTGGTCCCCGCGCACGTGGAAGAGGAACCGGTCGGGATTGTTCTGGTGGAACGTGTGACAGTTGAAGCAGTAGAGCTCGCCGTCCCGACGCGTCACCAGCGCCGAGCGCTCGAACGTCTCCAGGTTCCTCTGGAAGATGCCCCTGATCTTGGAGAAGCTGCAATTGGGTTGAAGCAGGCGATAGACCAGGTACGAATCAATGGGCTCTTCCGCGACGGTGTTGGTCACTTGCTGGAACCGCGTCCAGGTGCCGTCGGGCTTCTTCACGTACACGTCGTAGTAGAGGTTCTTGCCCCGGTTGTCGCGGAGCATCCGTCGCCATGCCTCCGGCCCTATCTGGCACTTGCCGTCGGGACAGTGGAACTCGAGCGGCTCTGCCGCGTCGGATGAGATCCTGACGAAGTAGTCCTGCCCGTCCTCCTTGACGCGGAAGTTCAACGGCGCGATGTTCGGCGGGATGACCAGGGAGGTGTAGTCCGGGTCAAGGCGAGGCGGCGTCTCGACGACGGCGGCCGATCCCGGGTCGGGCATCGGCTTGCACGACGCGACCAGCAGCAGTGTTGCCAGCAGAAACGCCCTGCGCAGCAGCCTAAGCATCAAAGGCCCCCCCACTCTGGCAGCTGGGGCTGGTCGATCCCGGCCGGGCCTTCGGGGACCGGGCCGGAATTGGCCCTGACGCGAAGCGCTTCCTCCCGCTGGGCGGCCGCGTCCTCGGGCCTGCCCAGATGCTCCAGCGTGTCGGCCAGCTTCATGCGCGCTTCCGCGAGGCCCGGAGCCCACCGCAGCACCTGGCGATACTGGCTGGCCGCCAGCTCGTACCTGCCCTGGGCGTAGAACTCGTTGCCCAGCGACCAGTAAACGGACCTCCGGTCCACGGGCGGCATGGGGACCACTTTATAGTAGTACATGTAGCTCCCGCCGAACTCCCCCTCCAACTCGCGCCGGGCGTCCTTTCTGTAGGAGCATTGCGCCAGGCGTTCGGCAAATGTCTCCACGCGAGAGCGCACCTGCGGGTCGAGTGCCGGAATAGGCGTGCCGGGGGCAAGTTCCCCGGATCGCAGGAGCTCCGCCAGGGCCTCCTGGCAGTGGATCGGAATGGTGCTGTAGCCCGCCTGCCGGAAACGATAGATTTCCTCGGCGACCATGGGCAGGGAGGCCTTGTCGAGCAGGCGCCACGCCGTCAGGTAGTCGAACGCCATGCGGTTCTGAGGGTCGCTCACGAGGATCGTGAGCAAGGGAACGAAGGGGGCGGCGTGCATGTTCAGCTCAACCGCGGGCAGCCGCTTCCGCACCTCCGCAAAGCGGCCGTCGGCGGCCTCGCGGTCTGCGACGGCGTCCATGTAGCGCCGCGCCTCCTGCCTGTGAAAAAGCGTTCTCTCGAGAATCCTCAGGTGCTTCTCGGCAAGCTCGTAGTTGCCGTTGACCATGCTGCACTCGGCGATGCGCATCACGTCGCCGTAAGTAGGCCCCAGGACGACCATGTGGTTGAATGCGAGCCGGTAGGCCAGGTTCACGTGGCCCATCTCGAAGAATAGGTCGCTGTTGTACATCGGCCCGGGCAGCTTCATCTGCTTCGCGCCCGCGCCCAGGCTCCTGGCGCCGTACGGCTGCGGGTAGTTGAACATCTCGTCCAGGAGCTTCCCCTTCTGGCAGAGCGCGTAGTTCGTGAAGAAGCACGCCACAGGCCTCCCCCGGGGATCGCGCTTCGCCTTCTCCAGAATGGCATCCCATTGCCGAGCCTTGTACAGCCGATGGTACTCGGCGACCAGGTTCGTTTCTCGATCATAGCGCGCGTACAGCAGGACTGCCGCGACCAGGACGAGGAGCGCGGCCTGGAGGACCGTGCCACGCCTGGAGGCAACGAAGGAGCGGACGCGCGCGCCCCACGGGATGCGCAGCCAGAACGGCATGAGCAGCAGGTAGCCACAGAGGACGAAGGCCGGCAGCGAATACGGTGCGCGGACAGCCGTGGACCGCGGCAGCGCGATCAACGCGCTGCGCAGGGGGATGAGGAAGAGCCACCGGTAAGCCGCCAGCGGAATGCAGGCGGCCAACGCCGGGTAGAGGACCTTGAAGGGCAGGCTGGCCGACAGGGGACGGTCCAGCCACGCGGAGGCAGCGACCCACACTGCAAAGAGCCAGAAGTAGCCCCCAACCACCAGGTACAGGGCCGGCGTGACGACCAGGGCGTAAACAATCCTTGGCGCCCCGCCCCGCAAAGACAGGTAGCCCGCATAGGCGCCGCCGGCCACCAGCAAGCCGAGCGCGATCTCTATGACGTGGCCGTGCGAAACCACCAGGAGCACACAAGGGAAGACCACGTGGAAAAGCGGCACCGGCTGCCGCACCTTTGCCTGGACGAGTCGGTGTAGCGCGCCGAAGCACGTGACGAGCGTCGCCACGATCAGGGCCCCGAGCCACTCGTAGTGGTAGAACTGCCCGAGGAAGCGGCACGCGTAGTGAAGCAGGCCGCCGGGACGGTCGAGGAACCCCGCCAGGAACTCGCGGCCGAACAGGAAAAAACAGGCATGGCCCTGGTACTGCAGCACGATGACGTAGTCGAAGACCCACTTGTAAACCACAAACGCGAAGAGGACGATCAGCAGCAGGACATCGTCACCTGCGCGCTTGCCGCTCACGGTGTGGGGTGTGTCGGCAGTGTCCATCGGCGTCCACGGTCCGATCGTGCGATTCCCGGGCGAGCGGCCCCCTCGCGTCCCTGAGCGGGCCGGCGCCCTGAACGAGAGCATAATGGGTCGGTCAATCGCCGTCAAGGGTCCCCAGCACTGCGCTGAGCGCCGGAGCGTGGCTGAACGGGCAGTTGACCCGGCCCGGTCCGACGGATAATACATGGCAGGATGCACTCTGACTGAAGGAGGTCTCCGATGCGGCACCATCGTATCGCCGTGCTGTTCGTGATCCTGTGTCTCTGTCTGTCCGGATCGGGCGCCATGGGCGCGACGGTCACCGTGGATACGTCCACGCGGCATCAGACCATCGACGGGTTCGGTGGGTTCGGGCCGAAGCACGTCTGGTGGAGCAACGAGGCCGCCCGGAGCGGGTTCTTCGACGACGCCTACGTCGCCCGGCTCATCGACGACCTGGGATTGACCATCATCCGCGACGAAGTCCCGCCGATGTTCGAGTTCGAGAACGACGACAATGCCCCGGGGCACTTCAACTGGCCCCGGTTCAACATGACCGAGTACCCGCCCAAGCCGCACAAGAAGGGCCTCACCATAGCCGGCAAGATGCCGTTCTACCGGGCCATGAAGGCTAAGGCGGAGGACAGCCGTGAGCCGCTCAAGTTCATCTCTTCCATCTGGAGCCCTCCGCCCTGGATGAAGACGAACAAGAGCACGATCAACGGCGGCAGTCTGGTCGATGCGGACTCGATGCGCGCCGAGTTGGCCGAGTTCTGCGCCGCATACGTCAAGACCGTCAAGCGCGAGTCCGGCGTCGACCTGTACGCGCTGAGCATCCAGAACGAACTGGCCTTCGTGGAGCCTTATAACTCCTGCGTCTATTCGCCGGACCAGTTCGCGAAGGCCCTGCGCACCGTCGGCGAGAGGTTCGAGAAGGAGGGCCTGGCCACCAGGATCTTCGGCCCCGAGTGCATGGGCACGTACACGCGCCGAGACGGCGTGCGCAACTACTTGAAGCCCTTGCTGGCCGACAGGGAGGGCGCCGGCAGGCA
Organism: uncultured candidatus Brocadiaceae bacterium; assembly: GCA_964592385.1. Taxonomy (GTDB): domain Bacteria; phylum Planctomycetota; class Brocadiia; order SM23-32; family SM23-32; genus CAZQEQ01. The sequence goes on from CAZQEQ010000007.1 coordinate 14,140, forward strand.
CCTGGACGTGCTGGCCGTCCACAGCTACAAGGACGGCGTCGCGCCCGATTACGGGGACGCTCCCGGCTGGACGGCCATCCGCGACCAGGCCGCCGCGCCCCTTGGCGTCCCGGTCTGGATGACCGAAACCGGCGTGCGCGGCTCCGACTGGAGCACCAACGGCATGGACGCGGGCCGGGCCATGTACGTCGCCCTTAAGTACGGCAACGCCTCCGCCTGGGTCTGGTGGTACATCCGGGACACTATCATGGCAAACGGCGAAACGCCGAAGCCCGCCTACTACGCCTCGAAGCACTACTGCCGCTTCGTCCGTCCGGGCGCGGTCATGGTCGAGGCGGGCTGCGAGGACGGCGCGGTGCTGGTCACGGCCTTCCGGCACGAGGCGAACGGCTGCCTGACCGTCGTCATGATCAACAACGCGGATGCGCCCAAGAAAGTGGCACTGTCGGGGACCGGCCTGCCGGCGCAGTTCGAGCTCTACCAGAGCACGCCGGCCGACCCGACCTGCTCCGCCGGGGGCACAGTGCCGGCCTCCGGGGAGGTGGGGCTTCCCGCCACCAGCATGACTACCCTGGTCGCGGGCGAATACAGGGGCACGGGCGGGCTGTGAGTCCCGGAGTCATGGCTCCCCCGAGTTCAGAAGCGCACGCCAGCGGTCAGTCGGTGCGCCACCCGGGGCTACTTGACGAGCCGAGAGATGAGTATCTCCCGTATCTGGTGCATCAGGGCCGGCGTCTCGTTTTCCACGCACTCCCAGACCTTCTGCTCATCGACTTCCCACGGGTTGCCGATGACCTGACGCGACAGGTTGCACAGGTGGTCCCAGTCGACCTGGGGGTGCTCTTCCTTCTCCTGCTTGGAGAGCCGTCTGGCGGCGACGGAGAGCAGCTCCAGGTTCCACAGGACGGCGTGGCGGATGGCCATCGACTCCATGAACGCCGGCCGGCCCTTCTTCGTGAACTCCTCGATGTGCACGATACACTGGTTCATGAGCACCAGGTAATGCCTATCGTCTTCCATCGGGCATAGCCCCCGTGTCAATACGCTAGCAGATGATACAGTTCCCCTGTGGACTGACAATGAGCAATCCCCATGCCGAGCGGGGCCGCCCCGCGCCGGCGCGACCGTCGCCCCCAAACGGCGGCGGGCCCTCACTGCTGCTCGTCGGGAGGTCCGCCCACCTCGGCAGGGGCGCCTTGCCCTTGCTGGTCAAGTTTCTCGAGGACTTCCTTCGCCGCCTCGGCTGCTTCGGAATCGGGCGCCAGTTGGAACACTCTGCCGCAGGCGGCCCGGGCCTGCTGCGCGTTCCCGACCGCGATCTCGGCGATCGCCAGCCTGAGCTGTCTTCCGGCGTTGTCGGGCTCAGCGGCCGCCGCCTGGCGAGCGGGCTCGAGGGCCCTCGCGGGGTAGCCTGCCTTGATCAGGGCCGTGGCGAAGGTGTCGGACGTGTGGTGCCGCAGGGCCAGCCCGGCGGAGTTCGCATAGGCGGCGTAGGCCAGCGCCAGAGCGACCGATGTGTCTTCGTCGTCCGCCAGGAGCATCTGTGCCAGGTTGTTGGAGGCCACCAACGCGCGGGCGGGGTTCGCGTCGACGGCCTGCGCGTAATAGGCCTTTGCCTGCTCCTTATCGCCGCTCTCATGGGCCAGCAGGCCGAGTTTCGTGAAAGCGTCGTACGGATCGCGCAGAAGTTCAGCGGCCTTCGACAGGTGTTCGACCCCCTCTTCAGTTCGGCCGAGGGAGACGAGCGTCATGCCGCAATCATAGTGGAAAAGGCCCGCATCGGGCCGCAGCTCACAGGCCTGCTCCAGGCTTTCCAGCGAGTCCTCCCGCTCCCCGGCGGCCGCCTGGGCCCTTGCCAGCAGGTAGTACGCGTCCGGGTCTGTCGCGGACGTGTGGACCGCCCGACGCAGTTGCCTGATGGCTTCGTCCATCTCACCCAGCGCCAGGGCGGCCTGACCGGCCAGCAGGAGGGCGTTGCGGTTGTCCGGGTCGTAGGTGAGCGCCTGGCCCGCGCTGTGCTGAGCCGCCTTGTTGAAGCCCCTGCGCAGGTAAATATTGCCCAGCAGGAGGTTGGCGGACACGGCGAGGGCGGGCTCGGCGGTGCACTGGTAGGCCAGCCGCAGCGCGGCGTCGTCCTCGCCGTGCTTGACCAGCGTCTGCGCCAGGGCCAGCCAGACGTCCGGTGCGTAAGAGAACTTCTCGGACAGGCTCTCGGCGCGTTTCACGGCCTCGCGCCGCTGGCCCAGACCGAACAGGAAATCCGTCAGCAGCAGGGACGGCCAGGCCACGTCGGCGTTCCTTTCCGCCACTTCCTTCAGTTGGTCCAGGGCGTCGGCCGGTCGACCTCGCCGGCGTAACAGGTCCAGGCGGTAAACGGCAGCCAGCAGCGCCACGGACGTGTCCTCCGGCAGGCCGTCCAGGAGCTTCTCCCCTTCGTCGAGGTCGTCCTGAGCGATCAGAAGGTGCGCCCGAGCCAGACGGATGATCTCGTCGTCGGGGCTCTTGGCCAGGGCCTCCCGCAGAAGGATGCCGGCGCTTTCGAGGTCATTGGCCCATACCTCCCGGTCGGCCAGGATGGCGAGCGTCCACCCATCGTCGGCGCCCATGTTGACCGCGTGCCGGGCGAAGTCCCCGGCCTGCCCGACATTGCCCTTCTCGTAGAGATACAGCGCCATCTTGCCGGCCGCAGGCGCGTGCGCGTCGTCGCCTCTGGCGGCACGCACGAAGTACGGCACGGCGCGCACCCGTTCCCCCATTGCCTCCAAGCAGAGGCCGGCCTTGTAGTGCAGCTCCTTGTCGTCCGGGGCCAGGCGCAGCGCGGCCTGGAAGGAGGCCAGCGCGTCTTCGTAGTGCCCGGCCTCGAGGGCGACGGCCGCCGCGTCCAGCCGTTCGGCCAGCAGTTCGGCCGCCTCCACGCCCGTGGGTGTCTCCGGCGTCACGCGTGGCCAGAGCCTGACGATACCCCAGGCCACGCCGAGCGCGAGGGCCGCGATCACCGCCAGGGAGAGCCCCCCCCGAATGAAGTATATCCGGGGGCGCTCCTCCACCGTGCAGGTGGGCAGAACCTCTTCACGGGCGAACCGGACGTCCCGGCAGACAAGCTTGAACAGGACGTGGTTGATGTACTTGCGGGCAGGGCCGCACGGGCAACTGCCCCCCCCGAACGTCCCCCGGCAGTCTTCGCCGAATATGCCCGTCTTCTTCAGGTTCACGAAAATCACGTCTATGACGACGAACAGCAAGTCGACGGGCAGCACGAGCAATCGCCCCAGCCAGATAGCGGGGACCTTCAGCACGTGCAGAACCCAGCCTGTCAGGCCTGAACTGCCTTCCGGATCGCCTTCCGGTCTCATACTCTTCGCCTTTTCTCCGGTGGACTCGCCGGGTCGCCGACACGGCGACCCCGGGACGTGGCACTTAACGGCCCTCCCATGCAGGGCAGGACTGTCACAATCCCACCTGGACTATGGTAATCGGCTCGGCGCGGCTTGGCAAGCGAGATGTCCACCCCGGGCGCCGGATGGGCTTGCAGCACTTCGCGGACGCAGGTATGATTGCGACGATCTTCTGCGCAGACGGGAAGGATAGATTATTGGCACAATCCGCTGACGGTCGGCAGGCGGCCCTTGCAGAGCGCGCGTCCTGGTGGGAGCAGCGCCAGACGGCTCTCTGGGTGGCGCTGGGCCTTTTGTTCCTGCTCAACTACGGCTGGACGATCGTGGACCTGTTCCGGGGCCTGGTCGCCAGGGAGCGGCTCGTGCTGGGGCTGGTGATCCTGGCCGGGGCGCTCTATCTGGTCTGGGACAGGCGCGCGGGCGCGCTTCGGGCGCGCGTCAGGCCCAGTCGCTGGGGTCTGGCGTTCCTGGCCTTCTCGCTGGTCGCGCTCCTGGTCGGCACGAGGGCGCGCTTCGTGTTTGCGACGGGCATGAGCAGCCTGTTCATCTGCGGCATCGCCATGGTCTCGTGTCTCTGCGGGCTGGTAGTGCTTCTGCGGGGCTGGGATGCCATGCGCCCCCTCTGGCTGCCGGCTGTGTTGCTGCTCTTCGTCCATCCCGAGAGCTACCTGACGACCTCCTGGATTCCCCTGCGCCTCCAGACGCTGGCGGCCGTGGCCAGCGAGAAGATCGTCAGCGCCCTGGGGACGACCGTGGTCAGGGAAGGCCACGTGCTGGAGACGGCGCGGTTCGTCGCCAACGTGGAGGAGGCGTGCAGCGGCATACGCTCGCTGATGACCGTTATTCCGACGGCGCTCTTCCTGGGCGCTCTCGGCCTGCGCAAGGCCGGATCAAAGGCTGCGCTCGTCATGGCTTCGGTGCCTCTGGCCGTGGGGGCCAACATCGTGCGCGTCACGGGCACGGTGCTGCTGGGCGTGCACGTCAGCGAGAAAGTGGCGGATGGGTTCTTCCACTATTTCGCGGGCACAGGCATCTTCGTGCTGTGCCTGATAGGGCTGTTGGGGCTTGTGCGACTGTTGCGGGCCATCGAAGGGCCTGTCCCGAGCGGAGCCGAGGGGGCCGGCGCCGGACTTGACCCGACGCAGGGCTCAGCCGACGACCCGCCTGCCGCGCCCTGGCCCGTCGGTGCCTTCGTTGCGGGGGTGGCCATGCTGCTGGTCGGCGCGGGATTCCAGGGCCACACGATGCTGGGGTTCATTCGGGCGGTCCGAAGCTACCCGGACCTGCCTCTTCAGGGCCTGCCGTATGCGATCCGGGGCTGGACGGGCGCCGACCTGGACGCCGAGGAGGCGGCGGCCACCTATAGGAACCCGAGTGACTGGATCTACAGGGAGTACCGCAGGGAGGGGAGGCCGCCCATCGGGGTTCTGGCCCTTTGCTGGGGGCCCGGCGTCGGCACCTACGCCGACCGCCGCGTTCACGTGCCGGAGATCTGTTACCCCCAGCACGGCATGGTGGAGGTGTCCACGCACACGACCCCCGTGGAACTGAACACGGAGCCGCCCGATCAGGTGCTGCTGCGCACGAGCGTCTTCCGCACGCCGGACGCGCCGCTCGTCGTGACGAGCTGCTACATGGCCGGCGGCGGCCGTCTGACCATACCGTACCGCATTCCCGAAGGGTATGTGGCGGCGCTCAAGTGGGGCCTGGGCAAGCTCTTCCGTCCGGACCCCTTCGGTCCGGAGATGGCCTTCCAGTTCATCACGCCTCTGAAGACCCCGGCGGAGGCCGCCATCGTCCGGGAGCATCACGAGTTCGCCGCGTGGTTCATCCCCCGGGTCGTAGAGGCCTGTGCCGGGGACGACTGACTCACACGCGTGTCGTCGAGCCCGCGCCTTGGTCGGTGCGGAGCTTGGGGATGGCCGCCCGCCGGCAACCCTCCATTCTGTGCCGGGGCGCGGGCTGGACGCCTTCCACTGCCCTGCAGATGTGGCGGGACGGGTGGCGCAGAAAAAGCCCGAAAAAACAACCGCGGCCGGGCAGCAACACCACCCGAACCGCGGTTTGTACTCTGTCTTTGGCTTCCGAGCCGTCAGGCGGCGTCGGCCTCGGACTCCTTCTTCTTGCGACGAGCGGCAAACACGCCGCCGAAGCTCAGGGCCAGCAGGCCGAGCAACGCGGTGCCGGGCTCCGGCGTGCCCCTGGCGTACATCAGGTCGTCGTTCGTGTAATCGTAGTAGGCGACCAGGGGGAAGCCGCTGCTGTCAACCGCGACCGAGCCGTACCAGCCGACGTTGCCGGTGTCCACGTTCTCGAACTGCCAGTAAGACACGAAGCCGGGACCGGGCCCGGTGGCCAGTTCGGCATACCTTATCCTGCCGTTGGTCGCGTCGTAGTAAACGATGACGGGGGTGTCGCCCTTCATGGCCAGGGAGCTATACTTCCCCACGTCGTTCGTGGTGTCGATACTCGCCGGCGTGGACCAAGCCGCTCCCGTCCAGTAGATGAACTTCAGGTCGCCGTTGGTCACATCGTAGTAGCTGATATAGGGGTTCTCGGAGGTGTCAAGGCCAATCGACGTGTAGCGACCGACGTCGGGCGACGCTGGGCCCGGATCGTCCAGTCCGGTCGTGGTCCAGCTGCCGAGGGTGCCAGTGGCGTACCGGAGGGCGTAGTTGGTCTCGTCATAGTAGCTGATGTGCGCGTTGTTGCTGCTGTCGATGGCCAGCGAACAGAAGCTGCCAACCTCCCCGCCGCTCTCCACCGTCCCCGTGGTCCAGCCTCCGCTGGAGTCGGCGTACTTGAGATTCTGGGTCGTGTCGTCGTAATAAGCGATGCAGGGGTCCCCGCTGGCGTCGAGGGCTATGGAGGTGTGCATGAAGTCGTTCCCGGCGTTGTCGACGATGGTGGTGACCCAGGAGCCGGTACCGTTGGTAGCATACTTCAGATAGCCGCTGTCGTAGTCAACGTAGCTGATGTGCGCGTAGCCGCTGCCGTCGAGTACGATCGAAGTGTGGCGGCCCGTGTCATTGCCCACGCCGTCCTCGACGGTCGTCAGGTTCCAGGCGGAACCGTCCCAGTAAGCGTACTTCAGTGCGTTGTCGCTATGGTCGGTATAGCTGATGTGTGGGTTGTCCGCACCGTCGACGGCAATGTCCGTCGACCAACCCACGTCCTCCCCGTCGTCGACGGTTTCGGTTGTCCAGCCCAGCCCCGCACTGGCTCCCAGTGCGGTGCCCGTCGAGAGAAGCAGAAGCGCAAGGACCACACCCCCACAGGACAGCAATCTTCGCTTTCTCATGGCATTCCCTTATCTGGCAGTATGACGCCCGTCATTTTAGCGCCTCCCGGGCACATGTCAAGTACTTTTTTGCCCGAAATCCCGGGAAAAACGGCCCGCCTGGCGTCTCCGCCCGGTCAGACCCATTTCCTCTTGCGAAAGTAGCAGAGCAGGGCGGCTGCGACGCCCAGCATGATCAGCAGCGCCGCCGGGTAGCCCCAGCGCCAGTGCAGCTCGGGCATGACGTCGAAGTTCATGCCGTAGACCCCCGCCACGAAGCTCAACGGGATGAAGATCGTGGCGATGATGGTCAGCACCTTCATCACCTCGTTCATCCGGTTGCTCAGGCTGGACAGGTAGGTGTCCAGCAGGCCGCCGAGCATGTCGCGGAACGACTCGACGGCGTCGATGACCTGGATAGTGTGGTCGTAAACGTCGCGCAGGTAGAGGCGCGTGGTTTCGGTGACCAGGGGCGAGTCCTCGCGCAGCAGTCCGTTGACCACCTCCCGGAGGGGCCAGAGCGCCTTGCGCAGCAGTATCGCCTCCCTCTTCATCGCGTGGATGCGGCGGGCGGTCTCGGGCTCGGGGTTGGCGATGGCACGGCTTTCCATCTCTTCCAGCCGATCCCCGAACACCTCGCAGATGGCGAAGTAGCTGTCCACCACGGCGTCTATCAGGGCGTAGAGCAGGTAGTCCGCCCCCATCGTGCGGATGCGGCCCTTGCCGGCCCGGATGCGCTCCCGGATGGCGTCGAAGACGTCGCCTTCCTGTTCCTGGAAGGACAGCACGAAGTCGGGCCCCAGTATCAGGCTGACCTGTTCCGCCTGGACGCGGCGCGTCTGCTCGCCGTGCGAGAGCATCTTCACGACGACATAGAGGTAATCGTTGTAGCCCTCCAGCTTGGGCCGCTGCTGGGTGTTGACGATGTCTTCCAGGATAAGGGGGTGCAGGCCGAAGTGAGCGCCCATCTTCTCGATGACGTCCACGTGGTGGATGCCGTCAACGTTGATCCAGGCGACGCCGGGGCGCCGCTGGAGCTTCGCGAACTCTTCGACGTCGGCGACCTGCGCCTGGTCTGCGACGGCCTCGTCGTACTGGATGAGAGTGATCTTGACGGGCTCCGTCTTCACAGGGCCGGTGTGGACCGGCGTGCCAGGCGGCAGGCCGGCCTTGTCAGGCTGTTTGAACAGTTCGGCCATCGTGTGCTCAGCCCGTTTGCGGTGCGCCGGCTCGTCCCGAGCCGGCGGAAGGACTCCCCATCGCCCCCGGGGAGCTCAGATCCACTTCTTCTTGAAGAAATAGAATATGACGCCGCCGGTCGCCAGCAGCATGAGCAGGAGTATCGCCGGGTAGCCCCAGCCCCACTGGAGCCTGGGCAAGGCGTCGAAGTTCATCCCGTAAACGCCTGCCACGAAGCTGAGCGGGACGAAGATGGTTATTACGATCGCCAGCACCTTGACCACGTCGTGCATCCGGTTGCTCAGGCCGGACAGATAGATGTCCAGCGTGCCGGCCAGCACGTCGTGAAACGAATCTATGGCCTCGATAACCTGGACGATGTGGTCGCAGGCGTCCCGCAGGTAGACGCGAGTCGCCTCGGTGACCAGCGGCGACTTGCCCGTCAGAAGGCCGTTGATCACTTCCCGCAGGGGCCCCAGCGCCTGGCGCAGCAGTATGGCGTCCCTCTTCAGCCCGTGGACCAGCCGGGTCGTCTGGGGGTCCGGGCTGGTTATCACCTGCTCCTCCACGTCCTCCAGCCGCTGACTGAATGCTTCGCAGATGCTGAAGTAGCTGTCCACGATCGAGTCAACCAGGCAGTAGAACAGGTAGTCCGCGCCCATGTTGCGGACTCGGCCCCGGTTGGCGCGTATGCGCGCCCTGATCAGGTTGAAGGTGTCGCCCTGGCGCTCAGGGAACGACAGGACAAAGCCCTGCCCCAGGATGAGGCTGACCTGCTCGGCCTGGATGGCGCCGATCTCCTCGTTGCGGGACAGCGTCTTGACGACGGCATAGACACAGTCGCCGTAGTCTTCCAGTTTGGGGCGCTGTTCGGTGTGGACGATGTCTTCCAGGATCAGCGGATGCAGGCCGAAGTGGTCCCCGAGCTTCCGGATGACGTCCACCTTGTGGATGCCATCCACGTTGATCCAGATGACGCCGTCGTCCCGCTGAAGTTTCAGGCATTGCTCGACGTCCGTCGTCTGCTCTTCGTGCACGTCATCGGGGCCGTAGCGCAGGACGGTGATCTTGACGTGCTTGCTCTTCTTGGGTCCGACGTGGACGAGTGTCCCCGGCGGCAGCCCCACTTTGTCCGGACGTTTGAACAACGTGGCCATATCAGCCCTTTCCGGGTGGCCGGCGTGCCCCATCAGTATCCGTTGGCGTGGGGTCAATGTCAAGCTCTCGCGCTCGCGCCCCGGCGTGTAAGCCCGTCACCGGGGCAGACGTTGCCGGCGGGCGACGCAGGTTGTGCCAGCGGAAAAACCCCGCGATTGCCCCTTAGATCATCTCGTCGAGCGGCCATGAGTGCGAGAATTGCCGGGGGAAGAGCCCGCGCGCCAGAGCGCCCGCCCGGCCGGGAAGCGCCGGCGGATCGCAGAACCCGAAGAGATGCTGGATCAGTTTCTGGGCGGGAATCTCCAGGGCGCCCCGTCGCGCGGGCGCCACCGCGACCTCCCCCCGCCTCACCCGCAGGCTGACGCAGCCCACGTCGGTCGAGATCGAAAGGCGCCCGTCGGCATCGCCGAACGCCGACTCCCGGCATCGCCTGGTGAACTCCTTTCCCAGCAGCTTGAACAGCCCCCCCAGGTCGAGGATGCGCGCCTGCGCCCCGCCGTCGGGCACGACGGCCTGGCGGTGCTGGGCGCCGACCCCGTACATGGCCCGCGAGAGTTCGTGGTCCGGAGGACCCAGAAAGAGCACGCGGCTCCGGCTGGTCTTCGACGCCTCCGCCCGGAGGCCGGCCAGCAGCGCGGCCGCCGCCCCCTCATCCAGCGCGCCCGCCTCCGGGACCACAAGGACGCCGTCGAGCCCTTCCGGCGCCATGTACCGGGCGTGGAAGAACGGCGTCCGCCCGGCCGGGTCGCGCCGGTCGCCGAGCTTGGCGTAACCCCTGACGCCGCCGCGCGGACCGACGGCGCAGAGGCTCTCGGAGAGGTACTTGCCCACCCTCTTGTCGCTGAGCCAGTCGGAGCGTCCGCGCACGAAGGAACCGGTTCTGAAGCGATTGCTGGTCCGGTAGATCTTCATGACGGCGCCCAGGTCGCCGGGCCGGTACCTCCGACAGCGATGGCGCGCCGGCAGCTCTACCCGATGCCGCCCGAAGTCCCACATCGTGGCGTAGTAGTTCTGCACGACCGCGTAGCCGAGCTTCAGGTAGAAGCGCGGGATGCCGAAGAGGAAGGCGATCTGGCAGCCCTTGGCGGCCATGCGCCGGTGCGCGCCTTCCATGACCCGGCGCCCGATTCCCTGGCCGCGGCGGTCCTCCACCGTGTGGACGTGGCCCACGATCCCCGCCTTGACCGGGACGCACCCGATGCGGATTCGGTGGCACGTGAGCAGCGTGCCGCCGATCTCGCGCTCGTCCTCGCAGATGGCGCCCTGGTCCAGGTTCCTTTCAACGCTGCGCCACTTGACGGCCATGTCTCGCGCCTCTTGTCGCTGCATTGTAGTGTCCACGCGCAGTTCGCGCCTCAGTAAGCCATGTGGTCCCGGTACACGTCAATGGCGTACTGGAAGTCGGCCAGCCGGACGTTGGTCGAGATCGAGTGGTCCGAGCCGAACACGTAGCGCGCGCCGCGCTCCTTCATCCCCTCGACCAGGCGCGTCACCTCCCTGCGGATCAGTTCGCGGTCGCCCGATTCGAGCACGTGCTTGTCCAGCCCGCCGATGAAGGCGAGCCGGTCGCCATATTCCTCGGCGAATCTCAGCACGTCGCAGCCCGCCCTTACCTCCATCGGGTTGAGGGCGTCGAAGCCCGCGTCGGCGATCAGCGGGACGGCCTCCGTGACGCCCCCGCACGTATGGAAGACGACGGTCAGGTCGTAGCCGTGAAAGAACTCGACGATCTCCCGGTAGTACGGGAAGAACAGTTCCTCCAGCGTGGCCGGCGAGCAGAAGAGCCCCTTGTTGTAACCCAGGTCGTCGTAAATCCATACCCCGTCCGGCGTTCCGGCCTCCGCAAACAGCACGTCGTAATGTGCCTTGTAGAAGTCGGTATAGACGCGGTTGAAGTCGTGTATCCAGCCGGGGTCGAGGACCAGCGATTCGTACATGCAGACGTCGCCCATGCTGGCCCGCATCTGCTCCCAGATGAACAGGTGGCCGTAGAACGTCCAGAGGCCCTGGGCGCGGCGGCGCTGGAGCGCTTCCCTGGGTGCCTCGACGTTGAGGCGCTCGCGGTCCAGCTCCAGCAGGTGCGGCCGATAGTCCCGCTCCCAGACCTGGCGGCTGGTCATGAGGAAGTCCACGTGCTCGGGCGTGCCGTCCTTGTGCTTCCAATACTTGAAGGCGGCGCCGGCGCCGTTGCGCGTGACGCGCCACTCGTCGGTCTCCTCCATGACCTCGTTGACGCCGCGCAGGGGCATCATGTCGAACCATCCGCCGACGCCCGCCAGGTCGAAGCCGAAATGGTCCACGGCAGGGACGGGATTGCCCTCCTCGTCGGTGGGATAGCCCTCCTCGGCCGCCCATTTGGCCAGCGTGTAGCCCCACGGCGAGTCGGAAAGGCCGACCCGCTCGAAGGGCGGCCGGTCCCGCAGCAATCGGTCAATCAATTCATGCGATGACTGCACGGTCGTCTCCTTCAGCCCCGCGTCATTGTCGGGCTGCTGGTCTCCTGGGGCAGGTAGGCGCCGGCCGCCCGGAGCGTGCCGACCAGTTGCGCCGTGTCCAGATCATTGGCCGCCCGGCCGGAGCGAACGGCCTGCACGGCCGCCGTGCCGGCCGCCTGACCCATCATCGCGGCCGCCGGCATGACGCGCAGCGACCCGTGAACCATCACGTCGCAGGAGGCGCAGCGCCCGGCGACCCAGAGGTCCCGCCACCCCTTCGGCACGGTGACGCCGTAGGGGATCCCGTAGCACTCGCCCTCGCCGAGCCAGCCGGCGCGGGAGTCCCGGAACTCGCGGGCCGCGGCCAGCTCCTCCGGGCTGTCGCCGTAGGCGTGGATGTCCACCTCCTTGTTGAAGACGCCGATCTGGTCCGGGAACTGGCGCCGGGCCTTGAAGTCGTCGAACGTCAGCTCGTACTCCCCGACGATGCGCCGGCTCTCCCGCACGCCCATCAGGGGGGCCGTGCAGGCGACCTCCATCTCCGCAAACCCCGGCACGTACTTGCGATAGAACGCGTTGTACCGCGCGGCGACGCGGCGCCCCTCGCGCATCCCCGCGCTGAGGTCCGCCCCGTCGAGGGGGTTCAGGCCGTAGAGGTGGCCCGCGTTGAAGCCGCCCGAGCACGGGCCGATGTTCGAGAGCACGCTGTGGAACTCGGGATAGGGGAAATCCCCGTTCGCCCTCGCCTCGGCCAGGTAGTCCTGCGGCCGCTTCGCCTCACTCCAGTCAATGCCGGTGCCGATCCAGCAGAGCGAGGCGGCCATGGCCTTCTCGGTGTCGCGGCCGGCCTGCCGGCAGCGCACGCCGCAGAGGTCGGCCAGGACGGCGTCGCCCGTGGCGTCAATGTACGCCTTCGCGCGGACGCAGCGCAGCCCGTCCACCTGGCTCAGCACCACGCCGCTGACCGAGCCCGCCTCCCGGTCCGCCTCGGCGTCCACGACCCGCGTGAAGAACCGCACCTCCACGCCCGCGCCCTCGGCCAGTTCGTCGAGCAGGCGCTTGAGCGGCTCGGGATGGAAGCGCGTCGGGGTCAGGAGCCGCCTGCGCCAGTTCTCGGGCCTGACGTGGGACGGCAGCTCGCCGCGCTCGTAGAGCGTCTCGACGACCTCCCTCATGAACCCGCCGACCAGCGGCTTGCGGCCGTCGGCCATGCCGTCGAAGGCGGTCACCAGGCCCGACGTGGCCATGCCGCCCAGGCAGCCTGTCGCCTCGGCCAGCAGCACCTTCGCCCCCAGGCGCGCCGCGCAGACGGCCGCCGCCGACCCTGCCGGCCCGCCGCCCGCCACCAACACGTCGTAGCCCGTCTCCACGGGGATACCCCGGTCGTAACGGCAGGTCTCCATCGTCGCTATCCTTCTTTCTGAATCCTCTGCTATTGGACGACGTTGGTCGGCCTGCCCGCCAGGAACGCCCTGACGTTTTCCACGGCGGCCGCCATGAGCCGCCTGCGGGAGGCCGCGCTCGCCCACGCCATGTGCGGCGTGACGATGCAGTTCTTCGCCGATAGCAACGGGTTCTTCGGCGTCGGCGGCTCCGTCGAGAGGACGTCCACGGCCGCCCCGGCGATCCGCCCCTCGTTCAGCGCGTCCGCCAGGGCCGCTTCGTCCACCAGCGGCCCCCGGCTGGTGTTGACCAGCAGGGCGGACTCCTTCATCCGCGCCAGCCGCGCGGCGTTGACAAGGCCCTCGGTCTCCTCCGTCAGCGGGCAGTGCAGCGTGACCGCGTCGCTCTCGGCGAGCAGTTCGTCCAGCCCGACCATCTCGACCCCCTCAACGGCCCCACCCGCGGGATCGCAGGCGAGGACGCGCATCCCGAAGGCCAGCCCGACGCGGGCCACCTCCCGCCCGATGGCGCCGAGGCCGACGACGCCCATCGTCAGCCCCCGCAGCTCGATGAACGGGTAGTCCCAGTAGCAGAAATCGGGGCTGCCCGTCCAGCGCCCCTCGTGCACGGTGGCGTCGTGATGGCCGGCCCGATTGGTCAGCTCCAGCAGCAGGGCGACGGCGTGCTGCGCGACGGACGGCGCGGCGTAGGCGGGGACGTTCGTGACGGTGATCCCCCTCTCGCGGGCGGCCTGGACGTCCACCACGTTGTAGCCCGTGGCCAGGACGCCGACGTAGCGCAGGCCGTCGAGCCGCTCGATGACGGCCCGGTCGAGCACGGCCTTGTTGGTCAGGACGACGGCGGCGCCTCGCAAGCGCTCGACCATCGAATCGGGCGCCGTGCGGTCGTAAACCTCGAGTTCGCCCAACTCGGCCAGCGCGTCCCAGCTCAGGTCGCCGGGATTCAGCGTGTGGCCGTCAACGACGACGATCCTCACCGCGACTCCTCTCACGCTGGGGGCAACGGCAGGTTGCTTGTCTCTCGTTGTTTGTTGCTTGTTGACGCCGCCGCGCCAACGGGCTTCAGAGTCCGGGGTCGAGGGCTCAGCGTCCAGGGGTCAGAGTTCACGGCCCGTGGGTGTTGGGTCTTGTCGTGTCTTTGGTCATTGGTCCTTGATACCTGGTCCTTACGTCGTAACGACGTTCACGGGCCGTCCCGCCAGGAAGGCCCGGAGGTTACCGACGGCGGTCTCGAGCAGGCGACGGCGCGCGGCGACGGTGGACCAGGCCAGGTGCGGGGTGATGTAGCAGTTCCTGGCAGCCACCAGCGGGTCGTCCGCCCCGGGCGGCTCCGTTGCGAGTACGTCCACGGCGGCGCCCGCGATGCGGGCCGCGTTGAGCGCCTCGGCCAGGGCGGCCCCGTCCACCACGGCCCCGCGCGCCGTGTTGATGAGGAAAGCCGTCCTCTTCATCTTCGCGATGCGTTCCGCGCTTATCATGCCCTCCGTCTGATCGGTCAGGGGGACGTGGATGGAAACCACGTCGCTCCGGGTCAGGAGCGAGTCCAGGTCCATCTCTTCGATGTCCGGCAGGTTCTTCGGCGTGCGGGTGCAGGCGATCACCGTCATGCCGAAGGCCCGGGCCAGCTCGGCCACGCGCGTGCCGCTGCGGCCCAGGCCGATGATGCCCATCGTCAGCCCGGCGAGCTCGACCTGGGGTTCCTCCCGCACGCAGGTCATGCGGCTCTCGACCCAGCGGCCCGCGCGCACGTGGCCGTCGTAGTGACTGACGCGGCTGGTCAGCTCCAGCAGCAGGGCGAAGGCGTGCTGCGCCACCGAGAGCGTGGCGTAGCCGGGGATGTTGGTGACCGTGACGCCGCGCCGACGCGCCGTCGCCAGGTCCACCGTGTTGCACCCGGTGGCCAGGATGCCGACGTAGCGCAGGCCGTCGAGCTGCTCCAGCACGGGGCCGTCCATCACCGTCCTGTCGGTCAGCACCACCGGCGCGCCGAGGGCGCGCTCGACCGTCCCCTCGGGCGGCGTGTGTTCGTGGACGGTGCACTCCCCGAGGGCCCTCAGCGGCTCCCAGTCGTGCAGGCCGGGATTCACGGTGCGGTCGTCCAATACGACGATCTTCATTCTATTACCTCCGGTTGGGCCGGGCTTCCTCGCGTATGGACAGCGGGCCGACCGGCGCCGTGCGGAGCGTGGCGTAGTGCGTGTTGAAGAGCGAGTCGTCCCCGATACCTTTCATCTTGCGCCACATGCGCCTGCACATGCCGGTCAGGACGTCCCGGCAGGCCGGGTCGGCGGCGCGGCTGTGCTCCTCGCTCGGGTCCTCGGCCAGATTATACAACTCGTCAATGCCGCCGGGCGAGAAGACGTACTTCCAATCTCCGTGCCAGACGAGCCTCTGCGTGTAAACGAAGCGCTGCCCGAAGAACTCGGCGTAGGCGTCCTGCCAGTCGGCGGGGTCCGCCGTCCCGTCCAGGACGGGGCACAGCGACCGGCCGTGGCAGGGCTCCAACGGTTCGGCGCCGCACAGGTCCAGCAGCGTCGGCCCGACGTCCACCAGGCTCGTCTTGTGGCTCGCGTCCTCGCCCGCCCGCATCGCCGGCGCGCGGACGATAAGCGGGATGTTGTACACCTCCTCGTAGGCCGTGCCGACGCCCTTCGTCGCCAGGCCGTGGCCGCCGAGCATGTCCCCGTGGTCGGCGGTGACGACGATGACGGTGTCCTCGTAGGCGCCCGTCTCCTTCAGGGCGTCGAGGATGCGCCCCGACTCGCTGTCCAGGAAGGAGACCGTCGCCCAGTAGGCCGCCGAGACCTGCTGCCAGTCGCGGTCGGTCAGGTCCTTCCAGACGGCGCGCATTCGCTTCAGCAGCTCGGGCTTGTCCCCCTTGTCCTCCTCGCGGAGCGTGGGGCTCACGCGGAGATCCTCCACGTCATACATCTCCAGGAACCGCCGCGGCGGGACGTACGGGTCGTGCGGCTCGCTCGTGGAGACGAAGCAGCAGAAGGGCCGCCCGCCCCCCGCGTGGCGGCGGATGAAGTCGATGCCCCCGTCGAAGGCCGGGTGGCGCGGCTCGCCCTCATGGTCGGCGACGCCGGCCAGCAGGTTGTCGCGGTAGCCCGGCGTCCTGACGACGACCTGCTGGTCGCCGGCCGGCTCGCAGCGCATGTGGCCGCACTGGTGGTCGTGCTCCTGCCAGCCGAAATTCGCCAGTTGCAGAGTCTGCTCGACGTGCCACTTGCCGAAGTAGCCCGTCGCATAGCCGGCGTCGGCCAGCCGCTGCGACCAATAGACGAGCCGGTCGCTGACGTTCACCCATTCCTTGCGCTGGGTGTGCGTGCAGTCCCACATGCCGTGCGTCGAGGGATACGTCCCGGTCATCAGCGAGGCCCGCGCCGGGGAGCAGATGGCGTTGGTCGTGTAGCAGTGCGCGAACCGCAGCCCGTCGCGCGCCAGGGCGTCGAAGTTGGGGGTGAGGCACTGGCTCCCCGGCGCGACGGCCGCGGCGTCAAGTGGCGGCGGCAGGCGCGAGAGAAGGCCGTA
>CAZQEQ010000007.1:30533-63182 GCA_964592385.1 uncultured candidatus Brocadiaceae bacterium
GACGGCCGCGGCGTTCGTGTGGTCGGACATCAGGACCAGGACGTTCGGTCGCGGCCTCACTTCAACCTCCGTGCGCGTGCGAGTCAGTATCCGATGACGACCGGGCCGGCGGGCATTGCCGCCAGCTCGAAGTCCACGTAGTTGGACTTCTCGATCCGGCTGTTCTCGAACGATACCTCCGCGCCGTCCACCGTGACGCCTTTCGCCCTGGCGCCCCTGGGCAGAAGGCAGTGCACGTGCGCCGACCCGAAGCTGCCCGTCAGGTCGAGCGTGATCCGGCGTCGCTTGCCGTCCAGCCGGTAGTCATAGCTGCAATAGCCGTCGGAGGCCGGGTAGTGCAGCGTGACGTGGTTCGTCACCGATTCCGTGGCGGCCCAGCGCGGCGAGACGCTGACGCGGTCGAAGGCCCGCCCCCCGTCCTCGACGCCCGCCAGGCCCTCCGCGATGGCGTAGTAGACCGATGCGTGCGACCAACTCGGCGGCCAGCCGCCAGAGCGGATCGGCGTCTCGAAGCGGACCGGTTCGTCGGAGATGCTGACGGCGGCCAGCATGATGCCCCCGCCCCGCCCACCCGTCCTGACGGCGGACATTCGGATGGCCGTGATCGGCGTGTCGGGACGCGGGTTGTTCCAGCCGGTCATGAAGAGGCCCACGTTCTTCCACTGCCCGTTGGGGCCCTGCCAGGCAACGCGGGTGATGCGGCGGTCGACGGGGTCGTTGTGCCGCCGCGTGTCCTGGTTATCCGCGAGTCCCCACCAGAGGCCGATCTCGTGGCCGTTGCGGACGTGGATGCGCTCCTCTGCCCCGTCGGCGTAGCAGACGTCGTACGTGCCGACCACGGCGCCGCGGGGCGCGGTGTGGGGCATCGAGTGCATGAAGTAGATGCTGCGGCCCTTCAGCGCGTCCACCGGCACGGTGATGCTGTTCGGGCCGAGGGCCGGGTCCACGTCGAGCCGCACCACCGCCGTGCCTTCGTTCGCGTCGGGGTCGATCACGTCGAAGGCGACGGCACCGAACCTGCGCGTGCCAGTGGGCAGGTTGCGCATGTCGTTCTCGCCCTCGCCGGTCCAGGCGACGACGCCCTCGTGCGCCCCGTCGCACAGGCCGACGTTGGCGAACGGGCGCAGGTCCACGTGCTGGAAGTTCGCGTCCGGCTGGGGCGGGTCCTCGGGCAGGCGCAGGTAGGCCGAGTGCAGGTAGCCGCCGTCGCGCTCGGCCAGTTCCCAGAGGCGGTCCAGTATGTCCGTGCCGTAGTCCTCCCGACCGTGGTCGTAGGCGGCCTTGGCCAACTCGCCCGCCACGACGATGCCGATCGCGCCGTTCATGTAGTCGCCCGGCGCGCAGTGCTGGCCCTGCCAGTGCTCGCGCGTGTACATCGGGTCCATGCTCCACCACTCGGCGAAGCTCTCCTTCCTCTTCGCCTTGCCGCGGCGGCGGTACTCGTCGAGGACCTTGACGGCCATCTCGTGCGTCGGCAGGCCGCGGTTGATCGTGTAGCCCGTGGACAGGCTCATGCGCTCGCGCTCGTCGCCGACCAGGGCGTAGACCTTCTCCTCGGGCAGCTTCTCGGGGATCATGTGGCCGTAGTGGCTCTCGAAGAAGAGCTTCGCGTTGGCCCGTTCGCGGAGGGCCTCGCCGGCCTTGCGCAGCTCGGCGGCGCGCTTCGCGTCGCCGAGCGCCTCGTACATCTCGGCCATGCGCCAGTGGGAGGCGTAGAAGCCCGAGTTGTCCGAGTGGAACAGGAACTGCGGGTCGCCGGGGTTGATGCAGCGGTGGTCGCCGGCGCAGAAGTGCGGGTTGGCGAAGTCCCACGAGTCCATGCAGAACGACCGTTTGACCAGCCCGTGCTTCCTGCTCCAGCGCGTTGGGTGGGAGCCGTTGTACTTGAGCGCCTTTTCGAGCTTGGGAAGTTGCGCCGCCATCCAGGCGTCGTCGCCGGTCGCCTTCCACGCGTAGCAGACGCACTCGGTGTAGAGGAACTCCACGTCCGCCTCGATGGGGATGCGCCGGAAGGTGAACTCCATGTCCTTGCTGTAGCCCCAGTTGCCGTCGCCGAGCGCCTCGCAGAACCAGCTCGGCATGGGCCGCTCCAGGTTCCGGTGGCAGTCGTCCCAGAACATCCCGTTCGGCTGCTGCCGCTCCAGGAAGAACTCGATGCCGCTCTTCACGTCCCCGATGAAGTACTTCATGGCCTTCAGCACGTGGGTGTGGTCGCGGCCCCACGAGATGAGGAACTTGTGCAGCCTGCCGTCCACCACGAACGACGAACGCTCCGTGTCGGTCGCCATCAGGTTCTCCAGGAGCCCCGCCAGCCTGGCATACGGGCCGCTGCTGCAGCGGATGGCGGTCCGTGGCCGCAGCGCGAACTGCTCGGCCGCCAGCTCCACGCCCCCCGCGTCCAGGGCACTCACCCGGTGGACGCCCGCCGCGCCGCGCGCCCTGAATCGCACGGCCCGGCCCTGCCGCGCCCGGCGGTCCACGTAAGGCCTGCGCGCCGCGTCGGCCACGACCACGCGGGCCACGCGCTCGTCGTCCACCGCGATCGAGCCCTTCTCCAACGGGCGCCAGTGACTCGTCGTCCCGTCCGCCTTGGTCAGCCGTATCTTCACGTCTGCTGTCTCCATGCGCCCTCTCCCGTTTGTGCTACGCACCAACCTTACCCCGGCAGAGCCGCCCGCTGTCCGCGCGCAGGCCCAAGTCCGTCTGGCGCCGCCGGCTATTGGCGGTACCTGAGGAAAGCGAAGCTCCGGGGCCGCGCCAGGGCGACCGTCAGGCAGCCGTCCGCGTCCACGCGCCCGTCGCTCTCGAACCCGTCCCCGTGGAGCAGCTCCAGGTCGAGCCGGCAGTCCCGCAGGCCCCGTAGCCGGAACCCATCCTCGCCCCGCTCGTTCAGCTCGCGGAACAGCAGCAGGTACCCGCCGCCGTCCGGGTGCAGCGCCTGGAAGCCCGTCCACGACGTGCCCGACGGCTCCTCGCCGACCGGCCAGATGGCGCACTCGAACAGCCGTTCCCGCTCGCGCCGACAGGCCGCGATGATGGGCTTGAGCGACCCGACCTCGGCCTCGTCCAGCAAGCTCATCTCCATCCAGGCCAGCGGGCTGCCGACCATCGTGACGGCGAAAGCGTAATCCGGCGACCAGTGGTGCGGCGCCAGCGGGTCGTCCGGGTAGTCGCCCGGGTTGCGGTCCAGGTCCAGGAACTCCATCTCGAGCCGCCGCGACGGGACGTACTTCGACAGTTGCCACAGGTTGCGCAGCGTGTAGTGCGGGTAGTAGTTGCAGAAGTCGGTGTAGCGGTTCTCCAGGAATATCTCGCCCACGTGCGTCGTGTGGAAGTAGCCCTGCCGGTGCCCGTTGGTCAGGTCTATCTGGAAGGCCACCTCGCCGTCGCTCTCGCGCAGGACACCCTCCAGCATGTCCACCAGCCGGGCCTCGCCGAGCTTGCTGCGGATGTCCACGAAGTCTATCTTAAAATGGCGCATCCCGAACCGCCGGTACAGGTCCAGCAGCACGTCGCGGTCCGGCTCCCAGTCGGCGAAATCGTCCTCCTTGTCCGGTGCGAACCAGGCGCCTATCCTGACGCCCCTCTCCTCGGCGCGCCGCTGGATGCCGCGGAACTCCTCCGGGAAGCGGTCCAAGCGGATCCGCCAGAACCCGGGGTTGAGCTGGCGGAACGCGCCGCCCGTATCCACCGCGCCCGTCTCCGGGTCGATGACCGCGCCCTCTTGCCAGCCGCAGTCTATCTGGCAGACGTCCACGCCCAGCTCGGCGGCCCGGTCGATCTCGGCTAGAATGAACTCCTCCTGCACCTTGCGGTCCAGGGAGCGGTTGCCCCAGGTGTTGGACAGGATGTAGACGTCGCGTTCTGGCCGGTGCAGGTCCTCCGCGTCGTACCAGGCGCGCAGCGCCTCGTCGCCGTCCTCGACGGCCGGGTCGAAGACGCCCACCGTCGAGCCGTAGCAGGGCAGCGGCACGTCCGGGGTCAGCTCTTCGGCGGCCAGCCCGGTGCCGCGGACCTCCAGCAGGTCCGCCCGCGCCGTGTGGAAGTCGCAGCCGGGGTAACGGAGCTGCCCGACGACCGTCGGCGCCTCCTTGATGACGAGCAATCCCCCCGGCCCGGCGGCGTCCTCCAGGAAGAGCAGGTTGCCCTGCAGCTTCTCGTAGCCGCGCACGTAGAGCAGCGCCTCCTCCTCGCGCACGAGGGTGTTGAAGACGTCCGTCGCGTCGTAGAACCGGACTGCGCGGGCGCGCAGGTGGCCGCCCGGCAGCGGGATCGACTCCACCGTGTCCGGCCGGGGCCATTCGGACCCGAGCATCGCGGTCGCCTCGGCGCGGCACTCGCGCCACTGCCGCACGTCCGGCTCCTCCCGGTCCGTCCGCCCGGGCCGGCCCCGGACGCTGTGCGCCATCGAGACCGCCGGCACGCCGGGATGGACGCGCAGGGCGGTCTCGACCGTGCAGGCCGGGAACGCGAGCCGCAGCGTGCAGCGGAGGAACCGCCCGGAGAGGCCGCCGCGGTCGTCCGTGTCGCACTCGATCTCAATGCTCTCTGCGGGCTCCTCGGCCATGCCCGGCAGTCGGAACAGGAAGCGCCGCGCGCCGGGCGGCGTCCACTCGCGCCCGAGCGCCCTGTCCAGCAGGCTGACCGGCCGGGGCATCCCGCCCGACAGGTCGAAGGCCCGCTCGATCCGCCCGTTCCCGATGACGACCTGCGCGTCATCCCAGCGACAGTAGCAGTCCTGGAGCGTCTTCTCGTGCATCGTGCGTCAGCCCCGCGGTCGAGTGATTGAGACCCCTGGTGCCGGGAAAGGAGCCGATTATAGGCCGGGCCGGCACCCGGCTCAACGGTCGGGCGGGAGGGGCGCACGGATACGGAGTTCGGCTTGTGGTCCCGACAGCTTCATTCGGGCCAGCGTATCAGGCGCAGCAAGAACCGCCAGCGCCCGCCCCCGTATGCCGAGAACACGCGCCACCGCTGCAGCAGCCACTGCGGATAGACGAGGATCAGCCACGGGCTCGACGCAACCACCGCGAGAACCGATGCCAGGGCCCTTACGTAACGCCGCCGGATAATGGCCGACCACAGCGACCAGTTCAGGCGCCTGAGCGGCCGCACGGGAAACGCGTGCACGCCGACCCCCTCAGGCGGCGCACTCCGCCCGGCCTCATCCGCCCACTTCGTGCGCTTCAGGTACTGATGAAACACTTCCGTGTAGGCATCCAGGCACCCACTGTGCCAGGGCTTTGTCACCGACACGAAGTGCACGATGTTCGGTTGCGTAAGCGCATCCTGCACGTCAGGCCGCGCGTAGCTCGGGTCGCCCCAACAGAAGAAGATCTCGGGAACCACGTGCAGGTTCCACGACGGACTGACCGGTTTCCACCGGCCCTGGAGAACGCAGTTAAGCACATCCTGATCGTAGAACTCGAAGTCCTTCAGGTGGGCTTCGGCCAGAGCCAACGCCTGCTCCTTGATTCTCGCATCTCGCCAGGCAACCAGATCGATCACGAGCATTCCGGAATTGAAATACGTGGAGCGCCGATCGAATGAAATCCCCTCGGCCAGATGGACGCGGCTCAACCTGTCAACGTGGAACAGCATGGAGTACGCATCCGGCACGGCCAGCGCAAGGTGATCATCCAGGTTGATTTCCCACAGTTCGGCCAGGTCGCCCAGCACGAGCATGTCGGCGTCCATATAGATGACCTTTGAAACATCCCCGGGAAGCAGGTCCTCCATTTGAAGCCGGTAGAACACTGCCGGCACGGCACGAGACACCCCCTGCTCGAGCAAACGCTCGATCTTGCCTATACCGGGCCTGATCCACTTCGTATGGATCGGGTAAGGGGTCCACGAAGCTTCGGCGTGATCGATCGAAGCCGGGCAGGCGCCGTCGTGCAAGACAAACAGCCGAACGGAAACGCCCGCCCGAAGGTTCTCCAGCAGCGAGCGGACCATGACCGTCAGAGGGAGGACGTAGTCCTCGTCGATGGCAGCCACGACGACGATGGGTCCGTTGCCTGCCGGCGTGTCCTGATTCACGGTCTCTGCAGCAAAGGATGGAGTCCGCCGGACTATATGGGCACTCCGGCGTCCTGTCAACGCACTGGGCAGGCCTGTCCGTCCGCTCGACCATCCTTGCCAGGTTCCTGTGAGGCACCCGGTGCTGGCCGCGGGGAAAGGAGGCGACTATCGGCCCGGCGGATGGCCAGCTCAACCATGGCCGGGGACGCCGTCCGCCGTGTCCTCCCGGCGGACGCCGCTGGAGGGACCATTTGCGCGAGAGGCCGTCTCGTTATGTCAAAGAGCAGTTTTGTTTTGTCGAGAAGCTTTTTGGGGCCGGACAAAACGGACAGCGGCCGCCCCCGGGGCGGCCGCCGCTGTCGGCGCACGGATGGAGTTCTCGGTCAGGAGTACCTCTCCTTCAGCACGTCCATGTACCGGCGGATCATGGGCCGGAAGACCTGCATGTCCGATTCCGTGTAGTTCCGAGTCACCCAATCGGCCCATTCCCTGAGCGCCTTCAGCGCAGCCATCGCCGAATCGGGCTGCTCGAGCACGGTCAGGACCCGCGCCAGCCGCAGCATCCGCGTCTCCAGCCCCGCCGAGGCGTCCATCATCTCCTCGGTCCTGGCGAGCTGGTACAGGCATCGGCAGACGATGCGCTTGACCTGGTCCACGTACCACTCCGGCTCGCGCTCATCACCAGTTGAAGTCAATGACGGTTGCTCCTGGGTCATCGCCGATGCCCCTTCTGTGTTTGAGCCTTTCGAGTTCGTGCTGGGCCTTTGCCAGGGCCCGGCCGAGGGCCAGCTCGTATCGCCCGATGTTGCCGGCGACGTGCTGGAAGGCCAGCAGGTCCACGGAGCCGTCCTCGCCGTAACAGCGGGCGTGCGCCTGCGCCTCGATCTGGGCCGCCCGCCTGACGCGGACGCAGAGCATGGCGATGCGCTCGACCAGCGCGGCCTCGACGGGGCCCTCCGGCTCCTCCTGCGCCTGGAGCTCCGCAAGGGCGGCCCGGTAGGCCTCCATTTCCTCGTCGAGCACGTGCCGCGCCGTCAGGCCGTGCTTGACGGCGTTCCGGCTCCGCGGGTCGACGTGCCGGGGGACGACGGTCTTATCGAGGTCGTGGTTCATGGGGGGCATTGTAGGCGGTTTCGGCGCGGGATGTGTCCGATCTGTCCCCTACTGACCTTCAAAAAAAGATTCTTCGGCGCAGCGGCGGCGCGCTAGGCGGCGCGTGACGGGCGCGCCGCGGGTGGATGGGGAGCCCCTTCAGGGCTCCTTGTGGATGGCGGGCGCTGGTGACCCGTTGGGACAACTGAAACTCCCGGGGGCACTTCGGGCCCCCGAACTGCGGCGGGATGCCCGGCGTGTACGCACCCTTAGCACCCCCGGCGAGACGCCGGGGTCTACCCGGGGGGAGTTTCTGCAGAGGAGCTTGAGTCGCCAATGCCTTCTGACATGGCCGTGACCGGCGGGAAAGGAGTGCCGCACAGCTCCCGGCCGCGTGCATGGCTCGGCCATGTCAGCCGCCCTGTCAGTCCCCTGCCTCGAATCCGAGGAAGTGGATGTCGGCCAGTCTACCGTAGAAGACGATCAAGCTAACCAATGCGGCATAGAGCATCACCACTGTCCAGGTTTTCACGGTGATCTTGTACCATTTGCGATCCTCATACTCGCCCAGCAAGACTTGCAGCCCCCTCAGGATGATGTAGCATGAGATCGCAAAAAGCGTGTACAGGTTCATCTTCGTTCCTCCGTTCCCCATATGGCAGGCTACTCGATCATGTCCAGCTGCCCTGACCCCTCTGGCCCAACCGAGCCTGATCATTCAACACCTGTCGGCCGAACCGTCCGGCTTGAGGAGTCAACGCGTTCTATACCTCATCTCCAACGGCCCTGCTCAGGATTCCCCCTCAAAGGTCTTTGTAGAACCGATTTGCCTTGTCGTAGACCCTCCTGGCGAGTTTCGGGTCTACATCAAGGTCGGCGAGAAAGCGTGCTATGCCTTCGCAGAGCCGATTGAGGAGCTCATCCACATGGACGGCGACGTACGCCTGTTTCTTCTCCGGGCAACCGTCGATATTCGCATCGAACTCCTCAACCGGGCGATTGCCCCAAGCGTAGCAGAGCTAGCGAGCCTTGCCCCTCTTGGAGTAATCAGAATCTGGCGTAAACGTGTGCAATAGCCCGCAGCGCGCACCCCACAGATCATCGGGAGGTGATGGTGCGCTGGCTCGATGCCGTCGAGAAGCGCGAGCTGCGCAGCATCGCCCTGAACGCCGACCCTACTGTCAGCCCCTTCGCCATGATCTACTCGGACATCGCCTCCAAGGGCAAGCTGATCTTCGGCAGGCAGATGCTGGGCGAGATGGGCTTCTTCGACAACATCGCGCGCCTGTGCGATGCCCTGCACGGGCGCGGGCTGAAGGTCGGGTGTTTCATTCGGACGGGTACATGATGGACGTGATCGCGGACCTGATCGCGGCGGGCGTGGACGGGCTGAACCCGATCGAGAAGGCCGCGGGCATGGACGTCTTCGCGGTGCGCAAGCGCTGGCCGGAGCTGATCATCGTGGGCGGCCTGGACGTCACCCACCTGCTCAGGAGCGGCACACCCGAGGATGTGCGGCGCGAGACGCGGCGGATCATCGGCGAGGTGGGCGCAGAGGGCCGACTGCTGATCGGGAGCACGACGGAGCTGGAGGAGAACGTGCCACTGGCCAACTACCTGGCCTTCCACGAGGCGGTCATGGCGGGATAGGCGCGCCCGTCCCCGCTAGCTGCTTTCGCACGTCACTTCCGCGCCGCTCAGTCGGCTCAGCCCGCTTCCAGGAACCGGGCGATTCCCTTTTCCAGGTTCGCCTGCCTGTCCGCCGTCATGTCGGGGGCGATCTCGCGGTAGATGTCCGTGATGTCGCCGGCGCGGTCTCGGATGCGCAGGCATAGCTCCCGGGCCGTCAGTTGGTCGTCCTGTCGCAGGCCGAGCCGTTCGCACCAGCGCCGGTCTATCAGGAGATTCCACTCGCGCTTCGACTCGGGCGCCTCCGGCCTGAAGGAGGTGTCTATGGTGTCGTCGCAGAGCCCGTCGATGTTGTGGCGGCAGGGCAGGCAGATATCGTCGGCGCCCAGCTCCATACGCAGGTCCACGTCGCGATTGTCCAGGATCTCCCTGGCGACGTTGTGCACGGCGTGCCCGTAGGGGTGCGGCTGGAACTCCGTCTGCCCCTGGCCGAACGCCGTCACGATGTCCACGAAATGGTGCGGCTTGATTGCTATCACGTTTATCCTTTCAGCCGAAGGTTGCCCGTGACGCGCTGAGCGAGCCGCGCCCGGGGCGGATCACCAGCCGCCTCCGCCTCCCCCGCCGCCGCCTCCGCCGGAGCCCCCTCCGCCCCCGCCGCTGAAGCCGGAACTCGACCCCGGCGCCGTGGCCGCGGAGGAAATGGCGCTGGAGAACGAGGTTGACAGCGAACTGGCGAAACCGCCTCTGCCGAACGAGTGCCAGGACGAGCCGATGTACCAGGACGGGTTGTACTGCTGCGGCCCCTGGGCGGCGTCGGCCAGCACGTCGGCGAAGCGCCGGGACCACTGCTGCTCCACGTCGAGCGCCAGGGCGAAGGGCAGGTAGCGCTCGAACAGCTCCGACGTGTGCTCAGGGGGGTGCAGCATTTCGAGCCGGTCGCCCTCGGCGATGCTCAGGTACATGCGGAAGCCGTCGATCTTGTCCATCAGCGCCCGGCCCTGGAGCGTGGGGGCCTTCATCAGGTTGTAGAAGACGAAGTTAACGACGACCAGGAAGACCAGCAGCACCGGCACGATCGTGGAGGTCATGACGGTGAGCATGACGATGGCGAAGACCTCGAAGGCCACGAACGGCAGGGCGAAGAGGGTCATGAAGATGGCGGTTGCCAGGGAGCCGAAACGTCCCGCGCTGCCGAAGAGCGCCGCCTTCCACTTCGCGAGCGCTGCGCCCACCAGGGCGAAGACCGCGAAGGTCCATATGGTGAGCCAGAAGCTGAGGAAGATCGCCACCGCAGGGGAGTAGGCGATGGCCGTCAGCAGTATCGCGGCGGCCGATATGATGAGCCCGGGGATGAGGTACTTGCTGTTGGTCAGGCAGTACTTCTTCTCGCACTGGGCGCGCAGGGAGTTCTCGACGCCAGAGATCGCCTGGCTTATCCTGGCGTGGTTCGTGTTCTTGAGCTTGACCTTCTTCCTGCTCCCCAGGAGCCTGTCGGCGATCTTCCTCTCCTCCTTTGCCAGGAGCTCCTCGCTCGCGTTGCCGCGGTGGATGGTGTATTCGCCGTCGTCCTCCTCGATGGTGAGGTAGCCCTTGACGGCCATGTTGATGACGGCCGCGGCGAAGGTCTTCTGGTCGTAGCCCATGCGGTTGATGAACCGTGCGGCCGCCGGCGACAGGCCGTCCGGCGGCTCGTAGAGCGGGATGATGACGCCGGCTTCGGGATCGACCCCGACCCGGAACCAGGCGAGGAAGTAGTAGATGAACGCGATGATGGCGCCGAGGATGCCCACCAGCGAGCCCCAGTTGGCCCCCACCAACCAGAGCAGCTTCTGAGACGCCGTCGGCTCCTTGACGTGGCCCTTCGGCCACCCGACGACTATCGAAAGGCCCTCGCCAGGCCCGAGCGGCCGGGTCGTGGCGAAGGCGACCTCCCCGCTTTCTTCCACGGATGCCGTGAAGTGCTTGCCCTTCTCTCCCTGTGCCCCCGTGTAGCCCTCCAGGGGACCGATCTCCTTGACGGGCACGCCGGGCAGGTGGACTGTCGCAGAGACCTCGCCCATCCTGAATCCCCACCCGTTCCCCGTCACGTTCCAGTACAGCTCGTCGTGGTCATCGAAGAAGCCCAGTTGCCGCGACGTCCGGTAGGTCAGCGCGTAGGTGTGGTCGCCGGTGGGCAGGGACACGTTCTCGCGCCCCATGTAGACCCGGATGCCGTTCTTGACGCGCTTCGTGTGCCAGCCCTCCGGCCGGCCGTCCCTCCCGACCGCAGTGACCTCGAAGCCGACGGTGTAGTGGCGCCCGAGGGCGTCCGTGTAGCGCAGGGGGAAGTCGCGGTAGATGCCGTGCTTTATCTCCCTGCCGGCGGCGAAGACGCGGATGGTCTCAGTGACGGTCATCGTCGCGTCCTCGTGGACGGCGACGTCGCTGTGGAAGCTGAATATCTGCTCCTCGCCCGGCTGCGCCAGGACGGGTGCGGCGAGGGCCAGCCACGCGCCGGCGGCGGCCAGCGCCATGATCTTGAGGGCGTTCATGCGCGTGTGCTCCCGTTGGGGCCTATAGTCCGATCTCAGGCGTCTTGCGCTCGGTGGCGTACTCTATCTCGAAGAACGCGCCGGGTGCGAAGCCGCACGTTGCCGCCACGAGCATGCTCGGGAACGACTCGACGAGGTTGTTCAGGTTCCGCACGGTCCCGTTGTAGTAACGCCGGGCGAGTTGGATCTGGTCCTCGACCTCGGACAGGCCCTCCTGGAGGTCGAGGAAGTTGCGGTTGGCCTTGATATCCGGGTAATCCTCGACGACGGTGAACAGCGCGCGCAAGCCGCCGGAAAGGGCGTTCTCCGCCGCGGTCTGCTCCGGGAGGTCGCCGGCCTCCACAGCCCGGGCGCGGAGCCGGGCGACGTTAGCGAACAGCTCCCGCTCGTGCTCGCCATAGTGGCGCACGACCGCCGCGAGGTTGGGGATCAGGTCGTAGCGGCGTTTCAACTGCACGTCCACGCCGCTCCACGCCTCGCGCATGAGGTTGCGCCAGCGCACGAGCCGGTTGAACGTGAAGACGGCCCAGATCAGCACGACGGCCAGCACGGCCAGCAGAATCCAGTGCATCGCGCCTCCGCGCACTCTATGGCTCGGGCGCCGCCGCCCGGGGCCGTTGGGCTAAGTCGGGCTCTGGGCGATGGCGATGATGACGACCAGCGCCAGCAGCAGCAGGAGCCAGACGGTCAGCGCCCTGCGGGCGGCGTGCTGGGCCTTGTCGGCCTTCCACCAGACGCGCGGGCGGATGCCCAGCACCCGGAACGTGGCCACGCCGACCAGGTTGACGCAGATCAGGTTGGTGGCGAACAGCAGCAGCGCCCCCCGCGCCATGGCCCACTGGCCCGCGCCCAGCGTGAGCCCCAGCGCCGCCAGCGGCGGCAGCAGCGCCAGGGCGACCATCACCCCGACCAGCGCCGTGGCTATGCCCGTGGTGAACGCCAGCGCGCCCGCGATGCCGCCGGCCAGCGCCAGCGTCACGTCGGCCAGGCAGACGTTGCACCGAGCCGCCAGTTGCGACGCCTCCGGGTCCACCGGCAGGATTATGCCCAGCGCGACGGCGACGAGCACCGCCGCCAATATGCCGGCCAGGTTGGTTCTGAGCGCGCGTCGGCCCAGGTCCGCGTCGCCGAGGGTGGTGGCGAACGCCAGGGCCATGTTCGGCCCGAGCAGGGGCGCGATGACCATCGCGCCGATGATGGCGATGACGTTGTTTCGCCACATGCCGACGGCGGCGACGAAGGTGGACAGGACGACCAGCGCCAGGAATATGCGGCTGAACTGCGCCGAGCCGGATATCTCCGCGTAGAGTTCCTGCCGGCTGATGCGCGACGGCAGCGCCTTGGGCGACGCCTGGAAGGGCACGTGGCCGGCGGGCTCGGCCGGAAGCTCAGGGCGCGGCAGGGCCGCCTGCACGGGCAGCAGCAGTATGCGGAAGCCCTCCATGCCGCCGAAGTTGCTCTCCAGGTGATCCAGCACGGCCTCGGCGCGCTCGGCCGGGAGCAGGATCTTGACCAGCACCTGCTCGTCCAACATGCGGTCGTGCCACAGGCCCAGGGGCTCGTGCTCCTGCACGGCCTCCTCGACCTCGTGGCGCTTCTCCTCCGGGCAGACCATCTCGACCAACCGCAGAGGCATGGCCACCTCCTCGGTTCAAGTGACCCGACGTGGCCCTAGCAGCCTGTTGAAGGACTGGCCTCGGCCGCGCCGCCGCCAGGTGCGAGCAGGTCAAGGCGCGAGGCCGCAGGGCGTGCCCCTTGCGGCACGTCGAGGCCGAGCAACACGGAGATGCGACGCAAATGGCGGCGGCCCAAGGGGTTGGGGCGGCGCGGGGCCGTCTGCTGCGTTGCGTCTCCTCGACGATACGTCGAGCATCGCCTGCGTCGCCGCGCCTTGCATCCGACCCCGCGGCGCTCCCAACGCGACCAGATCCAGTTCTTCAACAGGCTGCTAGTTTAGGCGAGGCGGGCCGCGCTTTCAAGAACGTCCGCCGCCCGGTCACCGGCGCCGGACGGATCATCCTTGGTTGACAAGCTGCTCCCCGGTGCCATAATGTCCCCCGGAGCGACCGCAACTTGCGCGCACGGGCGCGCGGGAACTGCTGGACATCCTGAACTCCAGGCGCGGCATCTGAGCCGCGCCCGCATTACGGATTCGGGGGTTGCGGCTGAAGCGCACTCCCTTGAACAAAACGCGGCTCGATGGCACACAGCAGGTGCAAGCGGGCCGCTTTTTCGGTATACTGCGCCGCCCTCTGAAAGCTCTATAAGGGATCCAATGATGCTCAGGCAGACTCTGCGCGAACTCAAGGAGCACGCGCCGTTCACGCTGCTGGGCGGCCTGACGGGCATCGTCCTGATGGTCGCGCTCGTCCTGTTCAAGGTGAAGCCGGACAC
Source organism: uncultured candidatus Brocadiaceae bacterium (assembly GCA_964592385.1). Classification (GTDB taxonomy): domain Bacteria; phylum Planctomycetota; class Brocadiia; order SM23-32; family SM23-32; genus CAZQEQ01. The sequence continues at coordinate 44,207 of CAZQEQ010000007.1, forward strand.
CGTCAAGCCCGTCTTCGAGAGCTTCCACTCGCTGCACGTCCTGCTGAGCGCCGTCGTGACGGCGGCCATGTACCGGCGATACAGCCGCAACCTGGTGGCGGGCGTGCTGATCGGCTACACGGGCTCGGTCGGCATCGGGACGTTGAGCGACATCATATTCCCCTACCTGGGCGGCAGCCTGGTCGGCGCGCACATGCACCTGCACCTGGCCTTCATCGAGCACTGGTGGCTCATCAACCCGGTCGCGCTGCTGGGCGTGGCCATCGGCATGGCGCGGCCGGCCACGAAGGTGCCGCACAGCGGACACGTGCTGCTGAGCACCTGGGCGTCGCTGTTCTACCTGACCGCGCACGGGGAGGCGGACTGGCTGCACCCGGTGCTGCTGCCGCTGGTGCTGGTGGTGCTCTTCGTGGCGGTCTGGGTGCCGTGCTGCGCGAGCGACATCGTTTACCCGCTGCTGTTCGTGGGCAAGCCGGGAGCCGGCCACGAGGACCACTGAGAGCCGCGCCGGGCTATGGCGTCGCCGGCTGCGGCGCCGTCTGCACGGGCGGGGGCCCCTGCATCCCCACGAAGGCGTTCTGGACGCCCTGGACGATGGCGCGGACCGCGCCGTGGGGCACGCGCACGCGCTTCTCGACGACGCCGCCGTCGGTCACGTAGGCGGCAATGCCAACGGGCGGGCCGCTCTCGAATCGGATCTGCTCCAGAGAGAGTGGCAGGGGCATCGCCTCCAGCACGCCGAGGTACCAGTTGGCCAGGTCCCCAAGCGACACGCAGGCCACGGCCATGGGGTCCTCGGGCATGCCTTCCAGGGCGTCGGCCAGCCTCTGCGAACCGACGACGGGCTCGAAGTCGCCGTCAATGACCCGCTTGAGCGAGTCCAGTCCGTCCGGCCCCACGGTGAAGACATAGTCGGCGCCGATGAAGGTGCTGCACATCTGCATCTTCTCGCCCCACACGTTCCGGATCATGGCGCCCTGGGTCTCGGCCATCGCGCGGGCGGCTTCCGTGTCGTCGATCGGCTCGAACTCCATCGTGAAGCTCCACTGATCGATGTCGTGTCCCGCGTGCGAGGCGGCTTTCGGGTTGGCCTCGAAGGCCATCTTCACGCCGGGCTGGGCCGGCATCAGTTCGGGCATGTCCTTCAACATGGTGGCCACGGCCTTCCTGGCCTTCTCGACGTCGCCCACGGTCAGGGCCTCGACGACCGTCATGGGCCCGCCCGGGGCGGCGGACATCGCGACGGCGATCTCGCCGCCCATCACGTCCTTCCACAGGTTCATCATCCCTGCGAATTGATTGACCGTCTCCGCGTCCATGCCGAGGGCGCCGTACATCTTCCCGAGCCACCCGGTGTACCATTCGAGCAAGCCGCTTATATCGCCCGAACGCCAGGCACAGACCATCGTGGCGTCGGCGGGCATGTACTTGAGCAGGCGCAGTTCACCGGAGGGCACCGTATTGACGTAGCTCTCTATCGCGCTGCCGGCGGCCGGCTTCACGGTGAAGGTCAGCATTGTGGCGTCCGGCTCGAAGGCGATCTGGCCCGTGAGGACTTCAAGCTGCTCGGCCATGGCCTGGTAGGCATCGACGATCGCTTCCATACTGGCCGCCTGGGACGGGGCGCCGGGCTGTGCCGCCTGGGCCAACGCCTTGAACTGGTTGAAGGGGTTCTGGCCCGCCGCGTCCAGGTCGGCCAGGAGCTTCCTGAGCCGCACGGCCGCCCCCGCGTCGCCCTCGAAGAAGGGCTCTTCCGGCAGGTTCCCGCCGGCGACCAGCGCCATGACGGAGCGCACCGCCACCGGGCTGGACCCCATGACGGCCTTCTGCCCGACTGTGCCGATGCACAGCGGCTTCGGCGGGGCCGGCACACCGAGCCCGAACGGCGCGGATTCTTCCTGGTACACGTGGACGCCGTCCACTTCCTCCTGCTTCTGGATGTTGGGTCGGAGGCTTTCGAGGTAGGCTGCCGCATCGGGGACGGCGAAGACGGTGACCGGGAACATGTGGCGCGGTGGGGCGAGAAGGACCATGCGCAGCGGCTTGCTCAAGTCCACGGTCTGCGGGTTCTGCGTCTTCAGCAGTTGCACGGCCGCCACCTGGTGCACGGGCGGCACCACGGTGCCGGGCTGGATCTGGCCGGCGGTCTGCTGGAGCCGGGGCGCCGTGGCGACCACGTTCGGCAGCTCGACGACGGCTATCACGTCCTCCGGCAGCGGCTGCACGGCCGCGTGCGTGGGCGCGAGCAGGCAGGACAGGGCGACGGCAAGGGCCAGCGTGGTCTTCCTCATCGCGGCTTCTCCCCACAGGAATCCGAACACAATAGCGCCAAACTACACTAACAGGTCGGTGACGGGCCGTCAACCCGGTGTTGCGGACGCTCGGCTCGCGGACGGCGTTGCGCGCGGGGCGGGGCGTTTGTCTTGGCGCGTCTGCGCCCGTATAATGCCCGCGTGCGAGCGGAGGGGCCTTTATGGTAGAGCGAAGCCCTACCAAGTTCGGCAAGTGCGTTGTCACGGGCAAGTTGGGCGAGGGTGCGACGGCCGTCGTGTTCCTGGCCAAGCACGAGGGTCTCGGCATGCCCGTCGCCGTCAAGGTGCTGCGCAAGCAGCTCTCCAAGTCGCGCCCGGAGTATGCCCAGCGGTTCCTTCGCGAGGCGCGCGTGGCTGCACGGCTGGAGCACCCGAACATCGTGCGGGTCATCGATTGCGGCGTGGAGAACGGCTATCACTACATGGTCATGGACTACGTGGATGGCCAGGACTGCATGGAGCTGCTGAGGTCACATCCCGACGGACTGCCGTGGCGACAGGCGACACAGATCGTCCGCCAGGCCGCCATCGGCCTGTTCTATGCCGCCGAGCACAGCATCATCCACCGGGACGTCAAGCCCAGCAACCTGATGATCGACAAGAACGGGCGCGTGCGTGTCACCGACCTGGGCCTGGCCAAGCTGACGGTCAAGGGCGTCGCCGCGTTGACGCAGGAACTGCACACGATAGGCACCCCGAACTACATGAGCCCCGAGCAGATACGCTCGCCCAAGGACCTTGACCTTCGGGCGGACATCTACTCGCTGGGGGCGACCTACTATCACATGGTTACCGGGGGGCCGCCGTTCGTCGGCGACAGCCTGATGGGCATCGTCAGCAAGCACCTGACCGAGCCGCTGGTGCCTCCCTACAAAAGGAAGCGCGACCTGCCCGCGGCCGTCTCCATGGTCATATGCAAGATGATGGCGAAGGTCCCCGGGCACCGCTACGCCAGCTACGAGGAGCTGTGCCGGGACCTGGACAGCCTCCTGGAGGGCAAGAAGATCCAGGCCGGGGAGTTCGAGGAGCGCTACGTAGCCACCGAGGAGGACGAGAAGCTCATGCGCATCTTCGAGCGGCTCAGCGCCGGCGGGGCCGTGGAGATCGAGGGGGAAGAAGATGCGGACCTCGCCGGGCCCGCCCCGGCAGCAGAGCCGGGTGACGCGACCACCGGGGCCTCTTCCCTCGCGCCCTTCGACGGGTCGGACCTGGGGGTTTACAACTCGGCGGGGGAAGGGGGTGACAGCACGCTCTTCCTGCACTCGCGGGGGCGGGATCGCCTGAAGTGGCTCATCGCCGGCCTGGTGATCGTGGGCGTTTTGACCGTGCTGGCGATCGCGCTGGCCGGCGTGTTCCTGGGCGACTGAGCCTCGATCCGGCCGTCGAGCGCCCTCTGGCAGAAGGGCCTCGGCGGTTCAGTTTGAGGGTTGACAGGCCGCGTGGCATGGGATACGATATGGCCCGCAAAACATCCATATAGTACGTCCGTAACGTGCTTGTGGACCGACGCGGCGGGAACGTCGCTCGACGTGCGGCAATCCATCATGAGGAGGTGCGGGCTGATGAAGAAGGGGCTCATAGTGGTGGTTCTGGCCGTGGCATGCCTTGGACTGACGTTCGCTGGCGTGGCTCGAGGCCAGGACCTGACGGAGGGGCAGGAGGCCGTCTGGGTCGAGGGCGAGAGCGCCGTTGAGACCAACTACAACAAGCACAGCTGGTACAACGACGTGGTGACGGGGCTCCTCTCGGGAGAGGACTGGCTGGCACACTACGATCACAGCACCGGCGCCGCTGCCGAGTGGAAGTTCAGCGTCGAGAAGGGAGGCACGTACACCTGGTGGATGCGGATGAACTGCTTCCAGATAGCCCACGACTACATCCTGGACGGCGCCGAGATGAAGAAGCTGGAGTTCGAGGCGACCGGCCAGCCCGTCCAGGTCTCCAAGAGCATCGACATCCGTTTCGTCCAGTGGGCCAAGTGCGGTGAACTGGAGCTGAGCGCGGGTGAGCACTCCCTGATCATCATGTGCAAGGCCGGCGAACGCGAGGCGCACAGCGGCATCGACTGCATGGCGTTCGTGAACTTCGAGTGGGCGCCCGTCGGCGCTGAAAGGCCGGGAGGGGCGCCGGCGCTGTCCGAAGATGAAAGGAAGAAGAAGCTCGAGAAGCTGCTCCAGATGCCCGCTGCTAAGGCTACACAGGAGGTCAAGGACGGCAAGGAGTACATCTGGATCGAGGGCGAAGACGCCTCCAAGACCACCTTCATCAAGCACGGCTGGTACGACAACGTGCAGAAGATGACCCTGTCCAACAGGGATTGGCTCTCCCACTTCCACAAGACCGTGCCCGGCACGGCCTCTTACAAGTTCGAGGTCAAGGAGGAGGAGGGGGGCAAGTACAGCTTCTGGATCCGCTGCAACCCGTCCAGGCTGGCCGAGACCTACTCGCTGGACGCCGGCAAGGAAGTCGAAGTGGACCTGGACACCGACGTCCGGGAGACCATGATGATCTCCTCGACGATCGACCACCGTTTCATGGGCTGGGTCAAGGCGGGCACGTTGGAACTCAAGAAGGGACCGCACGTCCTCGTCATCACGGTCAAGCAGGGAGGCAAGAGCCCCGTCGCCGTGCACCACGGCGGCATCGACTGCTTCGCCCTGACCAACTTCCCCTGGGGTCCCTCCGGCACGGTTAAGCCCAAGTTGGAGGCCGAGGAGGAAGCGGCTCCTGAAGCGGCCGAAGAGGCCGCTGAATAGGCGGGCAACCGGCCGGCAGGCCGGCTGCCGCAGAGCCTGAGAGAATGGCCGTTCGGGCCCGGGCCCGAACGGCCATTTCTTTCTGCGGACGCGCCCCCGTGGCGCCGCCGCCAGCCTTGACAGGCCGACCGGCCTGGAGTAGAGTGTCCCACGCGTCCGGCGTGGCGGCCAGTCGGTGGCGCAGCCCCTCAGAATCGTGCAGCGCCGCAACGGACGCCGTGCCATTGTGTCTTCGGGAGGGAGCGCAGAGATGAACGCAACTTGGCAAACAACGGTGCTGCTGGCGGCTGTCGGCGCCTTCGTCCTTGGCGGCGGGGTGAGCGAACCCGCCTTCGCGGCGGAGCAGGTGAAGGGCGCCGACACCTGGTTCCCCATCATGCCCGATGACGACTGGTTCATGGAGGAGTCGATTATCGACATGACCGACCTGGTGCACAAGCCGGCCGGTAAGCACGGCTTCCTCCGGAGGCGGGGTAAGGACTTCGTGTTCAGCCAGCAGCCGGACGAGCCCGTCAAGTTCTGGGGCACTGTCGCCGCCCCGTGCGGCCGCGTGGACCTGCAGGAGCAGCAGGCGCGCTTCTACGTCAAGCACGGCATAAACATGCTCCGCAAGCACACCGTCCAGGCCGAGATCGGCCTCCTCGTCACGGATCCGAGCACGGGCAAGCGGGGCTTCGACGCGGAAAGGCTGGACAAGTTCGACAAGTGGTTCTCCATCCTGAAGGAGCACGGCATATACATGACGTGGTCCTGCTTCTACCCGCACGTCGTCACGCCGGACGACGGCTACCCGTATGAACTGTTGCTGGAGCTGCCCGAGCGGGGCGACGGGTTCAGCACTTCTGGCTTCGTGAACTTCGTCCCCGCCCTCCAGAACGCCGAGTGGGAGTGGCAGAAGACGCTCCTGCTCCACGAGAACCCTTACACCGCGCTCCGCTACGTGGACGAGCCGGCCCTGGCCATCGTGGAGGTGCACAACGAGGACTGCATCTTCTGGCACTCGCCGCTCAACACCCTGGCGGCGGGGGAGAACTGCCCCCAGCACACGGCCCTGCTGAAGCGCATGTGGATGGCGTGGCTCCAGAACAAGTACAAGACCGACGAGGCGCTGCACAGGGCGTGGATGTTCGGCAAGCATGACGGCGACTCCGTCACGAACCCGGACATGTACATCTACGGCGCCTGGCAGTTCTACGCCGAGGGCCCCTACTACGGCCCCCCGGTCAACGTCAAGACGGGTGAGAAGAAGAGGATGGGCGACTACGTCCAGTTCCTGGCCGAGCTCCAGCGCAGCTACTACCAGAGGCGTTACGCCCGCCTGCGCGAGCTGGGCTACAAGGGCTGCATCCTCTCCACGGCCTGGAAGGCCGGCGGCCCCTCCGCCGACCCGGCCAACCTGTGGTGCGACGACGCCATGGACCTGATAACGCGGCACAATTACTGCGGCGGCGGCGTCGGCGGACATGACATCCGCAGGGGCAAGGTCAACAACGGCTCGCACATGGACCAGCCCGGCTCGATGCTGCTCTCGATCGGCCTGTACCAGGTCGAGGACAAGCCGTTCATCGTCACCGAGTGGACGCAGAAGCCGCCGAACCAGTGGAAGGCCGAGGCGGCGCCCCTGTTCGCTTTCTACGGCATGGGTCTCCAGGGCTGGGACGGCTCCTATCACTTCGCCGGCTCGCGTCCCCGCATGGGCAGCGGCTGGCCGAGCGAGAGGTCCTACGTGACCGAGACGCCGCACTACCTCGGGCAGTTCCCCGCGCTGACCTTTGCGCTCTACAAGGGGCACATCAAGGAGGCGCCCATTGCGGCCGCGCGGCGCCTGAAGCCGGCCCAGGTATTCGGCGGCATCGACGCCCTCAGCCAGGACATCACCGGCGGCTACGACGAGAAGGTAGCGCGCGGGAACCTGGCGACGCCGCCCGAGGTCCTCGGCATCGGCCGGGTGACCGTCAAGATCGCCGACGGCGTCCCGGCGGCCCAGAAGGTGGACTGGGCCCAGTACTGGGACAAGGACAGGAAGGTCGTCGTCAGCATGACCGGCGAACTCGCCTGGGACTACGGCAGGCGCGTCGTCCTGGTGGGATCCGAGAAGACGCAGGCGGTCATAGGGTTCGCCGGCGGCGGCCAGTTCGAGCTGCCGGGCGCCACCGTCGCCGTCAGGACCCCGTTCGTCAGCCTGATCTTCACCCCGCTGGACGATCTGCCGCTGGTCGAGTCCAAGCACATCCTCATCACTGCCATGGCCCGCGACAGGCAAACGGACACGAAGTACAACGAGGACGGCACGGAACTGGTCGAGATAGGGATGCCGCCGCTGCTGCTGGAGCCCGTCCAGGCGACCATCACGCTGAAGGGGGCGGACGTCACGTCGGTCAAGAGCGTGGACATCTACGGCGTGCCCAAGAAACGGCAGGTGCAGCGCGAAGGGAACACGTTCGACATCGACGGCCGTTACAAGTGCTATTACTACGAGGTGAAGCGCTGAGGCGCCGACGCGGGGACCGGAACGCGGGAGGAGGGAAGCACGGATGAGAGTGGTGGGGGTCAACGGCAGCGGGAGGCTGGACGGCAACACGGCGGTCCTGGTCAAGGCCGTGCTGGAGGGCGCGGCGGAGTCGGGGGCCGAGACCGATTTCATGCAGGTCGCCCGGATGGAGATCGCCGGCTGCAACGGCTGCCGGGCCTGCAAAGAGGACCAGCGCTGCGTCATTCAGGACGACATGTACCGGTTCTATGACGTGGCCGGTCAGGCGGACGTGCTCGTCCTGGGCTCGCCGATCTACCTGGACCACGCCACCGCGCAGATGAAGGCGTTCCTGGACCGGCTCTATTGCTACATAGGGCCGCGGATGGAGAACTGCTACCCGCACAAGGGGGCGCGGGCCGTGCTGTGCATCACGTACGGCGCGTTCGACATGGGCGTCTACAAGCCGGTTCTCGATTGGATGAAGGGCCGGCTCAAAGGCTACTGGGGGATCGAGACGATCGAGACGTTCACGGCGCACGGGACCGCGCACGAACCGATCATCGGCCCGGACGAGCCGCTGGTCCGCCGGGCGCGGCAGTTCGGCCGGGACCTATACTGAGCCCCCTGGCTCAGCCTCCCAGCAGGCTGCGGACCGTCTGCACGAGCGTCTCGGGTTCGATGGGCTTCTCGACGTAGGCCTCGGGCTCCGCGCCGATGTAGTCGCCCATGTCCTCTGCCGAGAAACGGATGCCGGTCTTCTCGCCCACGCCCGTTAGCATGGCCACGGGAATGCCCTTCAGGTCCGCGTTGGCGCGCATCTCGGCGAACGTCGTGAAGCCGTCCTTCCCGGGCATCTGGACGTCCAGGATGATCAGGTCCGGCCTCTCGGCCAGGGCGGCCTGTATGCCCTCGTCGCCGCTGGAGGCGCTCACGACTTCGTAGCCGGCCTCCTCCATGACTGCCCTGACGAACTCGATGGCATCCGGCTCATCGTCAACGACAAGTATCTTCCGGTTCCCTCCTTCGCCCATACGGCCCTCCTTCCTGATGACAGCGTAAAATGCACTGCTCGGGCCTTCGGCTATTCCACCGACGTTTCCTCTTCCTCGCGACGGGTGGAGATGATGATGTGGAACGCCGCGCCCTCGCCGGGCTCCGACTCGAGTTCGACGCGCCCCCCGTGCTCTTCGGCCATCTTGTGCACGAGGGCGAGGCCCAGGCCCGTCCCGCTGCTTCCCTTCGTGGTGAAGAACGCCTCGAAAAGGCGCTCCCGGACGTCCGGCGGGATGCCCGGGCCGTCGTCCCGAACGGAGATGCGCAGCAGGGAACCCATCTCCTCGGTCCCTGCGGACACGGTCACGCGGCTGCCCTCCGGACAGGCCTCGATCGCGTTCGTCAGCAGGTTCAGCACGGCGCGCTTTATGCCTGCCGCGTCAAGGTGGACGACGACCGGCTTGCCGGGGCCGTCCAGCGAGACCTCGATTCCCTTCTGGGCTGCGGACTCCCTGACCATCAGCACGGTTTCGTTCAGCATCTCCCCGACGTCGGTCGGCTCGCGGCGCAGCCCGCCCTTGCGGCAGTAGGCCAGCATGTCCCTGACCAGGTCGGACATGAAGGCCGTGTTGCGCTTGACCATCTCCCAGCCCTTGCTGATCCTTTCGGGCTCCTGCTTCTTGATGCCGAGGTCGAGGATGTAGGAGCCGCCCTTGAGGCCGTTCAGCACGTTCTTGATGCAGTGTGCGACGCTGGAGACGGCCTCGCCCACGGCGGCCAGGCGCTGCTGGGCGACCATCTCGCCGTGGAGGCGGGCGTTCTCGGCGGCCGTGGACGCGTGGCCCGCTATTGTCACCAGGAGCTGGAGGTCGTCCTCGTTGAAGGGCGCCCCGGCGCTGGCCGTGTCCACCTGGATGGCCCCCAGGGCCCTGCTGCCCACGACAAGCGGGCAGCACATCATCGAGTTGAGGCTATGGCCCACGATGCTGGCGGCCACGCTGAGTTCCTCGTTCTCGCCGACGTCGGCGGCCAGGACGGCCCTCCGCTCGGCCAGCGCTATCTCGAGCAGCGTCCGGGACATGCCGGGGCCAGTTCCGTCATCGCCCGGGCTGGCGGCGGACAGGCTCAGGTCTTCGTTCCCTTCACGCAGGCCCAGCAGGAGGGCGTGCGCGTGGTCGGCCTGCGGATAGACGCGCAGCAGTTGCCCGAGGATCAGCCGGACCAGACCGTCGATCTCCAGTGCCCCGCACGAGGCCTCGGCGATCTCCTGCAGGACCTCCATGTGCATCCGCAGCCTTGCCGCGGCCAGGGGGCTTGCCAGGGCCTCGTCCGTCAGGGTTCCGCCCAGGTCCACTGCGGCCATCACCGTGGGCCTGCCCGTCTGGAGGGCGGCAGGGCGCGGCGCAGGTGCTTCCTCGTCGTCGAGCTGGAATGCGAACTTGAAGTGCCCTATGCCGATCACGTCCCCGTGGGCCAGGTCCAGCGTCTGCACGGGCTGGCCGTTCACACGCGTGCCGTTGGCGCTGCCCAGGTCCTCGACCGCGTAGCCCGCCCCGTTGCGGATGATCCTGGCGTGACGCCTGGAGACGGACGGCCCGCTGACGGTGACCTCGCAGTTCCTGGACCGCCCGATGACTGCCTCGTCCGCCAGCGCGAACTCCTGCTGGTCGGTCGTCCCGCTGATGACCACGAGCTTCGCCACGACGCCCCCTGGCACGTTTCGGATGCCCCCGTTGGGGCAACACCGTGATCGTGTACCGGCTGGCGGCCCCCGCGGCACGTTTCCGCCGCCCCGCCGGCGGTTGAATGGCGCAGAATGTAAGGGATTGTCGCTGTCTTGTCAAACTCGTTCCCGACGCCCCGCACGGGCGGCCGGACCGGCCCTGCCCGGCGCGAAAGGGTGATCGCACTTGCAGCGCGGCCGGCAGGCACCCATACTGTGCTGCTTCCACAACTGAGCGTCGGCGGCGCTCCGGGGCCGGATGGATTCCCAGACGAGGAGACGATGATGGCGGCAGGACCGAATGTCCTTTTCATACTTACCGACCAGCAGCGGTACGACGGGCTTTCCTGCCGGGGCCACACGCCGGCCCGAACGCCCAACCTGGACCGGCTTGCCGCGCAGGGGACGCGCCTGGACTCCTGCTTCGTTCAGTGCCCGCTCTGCGTGCCGTCGCGTCTGTCGATGCTCACCGGGACGTATGTCCACACCCACGGCGCGTACATCAACGAGCACCCGATCGATGAGACGCTCCCCACCTGGGCGGAGAGCCTGCAGCGGGCCGGCTACCGCACGGCGGCCGTCGGCAAGACGCATTCGGTGCACAAGGGCTTCGACCGCGTCCCGATCAACGCCAGGGGCCACTCGGAAGGGGCGCCGTGGCCGCACGGCCGGACGGTGCGCAAAGTGGACTATCCGAAGGAGCAGTACCTCGACTTCCGCATTGCGCGCCAGGCCGTTGTCATGCTGGAGGAGTTCGCTCGGGGACCGGACCCCTTTGCCCTGTTCGTGGGCGTCAACGCCCCGCATCCGCCCTATCTGCTGCCGGAGCCTTTCGACTCGATGTACGATCCGGCGACGATACCCATGCCGGCGTTCGAGGAAGGGGAGCTTCGGGACAAGACCTCCGGCCAGCGGGAGATGTACGATAAGTTCTTCAAACCGCTGCCCCAGGAGCACATCCGGCGGATGATCGCCGGGTACTGGGCCAGCGTCGCCATCGCCGACGCTGCCGCGGGAATGGTCCTGGACGGGCTGGAAGAGCTGGGGCTGGCGGATGAGACGCTCGTCTGCTTCACCTCCGACCACGGTGACCTGAACGGCGAGCACGGGCTGTTCTCGAAGTTCACCTCCGCCTACGATTCCGAAGTGCGCGTGCCGATGATCTGGCGCTGGCGGGGGCGCATCCCCGAGGGGCAGGTCGTGCCGGACCTGGTCGAGTCCATCGACCTTGTGCCCACGCTGTTGGAGGCGGCGGGCCTCGATGTGTTCCCGGAGAGCCAGGGCCGCTCGCTCTGGCCGCTGCTGCGGGGCGAGCCGCTCGATGAACCACACCGCCGGTTCGTCACAACGACCACGGGCTGGATCGGCATGGGCATTCGCCCGCAGGGACACATGATTCGCACCGAGCGCTGGAAGCTGGTCTATTACCCCCTGGAGCAGTGGGGGGAACTCTATGACATGACAGACGATCCGGGCGAGGTCCGCAACCTTTACCGCGATGCGCAATGCGACGAGGTGCGCGCGGAGCTTCAGGCCGAGTTGCTGCGCTTCCTGACCACGTCCACGTATCGCCCGCACCAGGGACATCCCCGGTTCACTGTCAAGGAGTTCTGAGGGGACTGACGAAATGGCGCATGAGCCTGGAAGGGACCGGACGGGTCGCAGTCGCGGCTTCGACGTGTTCCGCGAGGAACTCGCACGGGAGGGGCGCGTTCGTCCCCGCCCCCGCGGGCAGCGCGAAGACAAGACGCCCGTGCGGCACTGGCCGGACCGCCCCAATGTCTTGTGGTTGATGGCCGATCAACTCCGCGCCGACACGTTCGGATGCATGGGGCACCCGACCGTTCGCACGCCGAACATCGACCGCCTCGCCGCCGCCGGCGCGGTCTTTACGAACTCCTACTGCACGTCGCCGGTCTGCATGCCGAGCCGGGCGGCTTACATGACGGGCCACTACGCCTGCGGGCACGGCGTGGTGCAGAACGGCTTCCGGATGCGCGACTCTGAGGTGGTCTTCCCAACGCTGCTCTCGGAGGCCGGCTGGCGTACGGCCAACGTCGGCAAGAACCACCACGGCCGCAGCCCGGCGCAGACCTGGGAGCACGACGAGTTCGTCGAGGACGCCTTCGGCGCCACCAAGCCCTCGAAGGTCCCGTTCGACCCGGACATCTTCCCGGGCGTGAAGTTCATCGCCGACGAGGTCTGCGACGACAGCGATCGCGTGCTCTACGGCTGCTATCCCGGCCCCGTGCAGACGACCAAGAGCTACCACCTGGCCACCCGGGCGATGCAGTGGCTCTACTGGCACGACGACCCGCGCCCGTTTTTCCTGCGCGTCTCCTTCGACGATCCTCATCCCCCGGTAGTGCCGCCGGAGCCTTACTACAGCATGTACGCGGCCGACGACGTGCCGGACGATCTGCTGGAGGGCTACCGGGAGAGCATCGCCTCCAAGCCGCGGGTCGTCCAGGAATACCGGCGTTTCACGGGCATGGAGCGCATCACGGAGGAGGATCACCGGCGGCATGCCGCCTGCTACATGGGGCTTGTCTCGCACCTGGACGCGCAGATGGGGCGCATTCTCGACTACCTGGACGAACTGGGGATCGCCGAGGACACGATCGTCATCCTCAACAGCGACCACGGGCACATGATCGGCGAGCACGGCTTCTCGCACAAGGGCGCGTTGTGCTACGAGGGTGTGGCGCACATACCGACGATCGTGCGCTGGCCGGGGCGGGTCGAGCCGGGGACGCGCACCGACGCCCTGGTCGAGGGCGTTGACCTCATGCCGACCGTGCTGGAGATGCTCGGCGTGCCCGTCCCGGATGGCATGCACGGGCAGAGCCTGGTGCCGGTCCTGGATGGGACGCAGGAGGGCGTGCGCGAGCACGCCTTCATCCGCTGGGACGACTTCGGCTACTGCGTCCGGGACCGGCGCTGGAAGCTGACCTGGTGGGACTGCGACGACGACGGCGAACTCTACGACCTGCAGGCCGACCCGCTGGAGAAGGTCAACCTCTTCGGCGACGCGACCGTGGCGGCGGTGCGCGACGGGCTCCTTGCGAGGCTCAAGGCCTGGCGCGAGCAGTTCGAACCGACGCCCCAGGAGTAGGCACAGCAGTCCCGCAAGGGGATCAGTGCCGGCGGCGGCGGGCGAAGGCGCCTCCGAAGGCGAGGGAGAGCAGGCCGAGCAGGGCCGTCGAGGGCTCCGGCACCGCCCCGGCTGCGGCGTACTTGAGGTCACCGTTCGTGGCGTCCCAATAGCTGATCTGCGGGTATCCGCTGCCGTCCAAAGCGAGGGAGGTATCTCGGCCCACATTCCCGGCGCTGTCCACCGTCTCAATGTCCCACGTGTACGCCCCGCGCGCAGGACCGGCGGAACCCACCAAACACAGGATCCCACAGAACAGCACGACTCTATATCGCTTCATGGTCCGCCACCTCTCCGCATAGGAACCACCGGTAGTAGCTGCCATTCTGCCGTTTGTTGCGGCATCGATTCTGCCGAGCAATAATGGCAAGTCAAGGCTCTTCTTCCACGAAACGACGTGGCGCCGGTGACGCGCGGCAGGAAATCGCCGGCCGGTTGCATTCCGGCGCTCGTGCCGTAGAATTCGGGTCCGGTGTCCGCCGGATGCCGGGACCACGCGTGGATGCATACTGCGCCGGAAGGAGCAAAGGATGCTGGAGATAAGGGCTGAGCGGAAGCCTGTGCGGCCCCTGGACACCGTGTCGGTCCACGGTGCGGAGGACGGGTTCGTGGTTGTGCGGGACGGATTGGGTCGGCAGTACGTTCGGATGCCGGCCGCCGAGGGGGTGTCCTTCCGCGTCTCCGGCGCGCTCGGGCACCATCTTGTCTGCCACGAGGACGACGAGGGAAGGGTCCTGGAGGCGGCGGGCTTCCCCGTTGACTGCAAGACCGGCATCGACGACGGCGGCGCCGGATACGCCCGGCTGCTCGACATGCTCTACTGGACGATGGTCGCCCGGTGGGGCAGCGGCGGCAGGTTCCGGCACGACGGGAAGGTCTACAGGTACTTCGTCGGGTGGCTGCGGGACCACGTCCACACGCTGAAGGGCATGAAGTACTATGACGGCGACCTGAAGACGGCCATCGAGCTCTACGCCGACACCCAGCGCGAGGACGGGATGATCTGGGACAAGACGGACAGGAACTGCGGGCCGCGCCCGGGCTGGCGCGACTTCGAGTTCGGCCGGACCGGCTTCATCCGGCCCGCCGACGGGGGGCTGAGCCGCATGGAGCGCATCCCCGTCGAGAACGACGTCGAGTACCTCTTCGTCGAGGGCCTCTACTACACCTGGAAGGCCACCGGCGACGACGCCTGGATGGCCGGCCTGCTGGACAACGCGATGCGGGCCTACGCGTACAGCACCACCGACCCTTACCGCTGGAGCGAGGCGTACGGCCTGCTCAAGCGCGGGTTCACGATTGACACGTGGGACTTCCAGTCGGCCGAGGACACGGCGATAAGCGGCACGGGCATGACCGTGGACAAAGACAGGACGCGCTTCGGCGTGATGCACGGCGACAACACGGGCTTCATCGCCGGCTGCCGTTACCTGGCGGAGATGCTTGATGTCGCGGGCAGGGCCGAAGAGGCGGAGAAGTACCGCCGGCTCCGCGCCGAGATGAAGGAGCGGCTGGACGGCGTGTCCTGGAACGGCGAGTTCTACACCCACCACGTGCCGGAGGACCCGGACCTGGTGCGGGACCTGGGCGTGGATCAGTCGCGGCAGGTTTCGCTCTCGAACGCCTACGCGCTGAACCGGGGCCTGACGCACGA
Organism: uncultured candidatus Brocadiaceae bacterium; assembly: GCA_964592385.1. Classification (GTDB taxonomy): domain Bacteria; phylum Planctomycetota; class Brocadiia; order SM23-32; family SM23-32; genus CAZQEQ01. Next base: position 59,272 of record CAZQEQ010000007.1, read on the forward strand.
GCAGTGCGTCGCGATCATTCGGACCTACCAGCGCATCCGCGAGGAGATGCCGGACAGCTCGCCCGGCGAGTTCTACCAGATCTACCCGCCGTTCGAGCGCGGCTTCGGCGGACATAACGCCAGGTGGGAGTATATGAACGGGGGCGTCACGACGATCGTCGCGGGCGAGCTGGCCCACGGCGCCTTCGAGCATGGCTTCGAGCAGTACGGCGCCGACATCCTGAACCGCGTCCGCGGCTGGGGCGAGAAGCACGACGGCTACCTGGACTGCACTTACCGCGGGGCTATGCCCGACCCGCCGGAGCGCTCCTTCACCGTGCTCGACCTGCAGGAGGCCGCGAACGTGGACTTCGGCGGCGAGAGCGCCGAGGGCGTGCCCGGGTGGTGCCAGGACCCGATCCCGGGCAATGACATGGCGGGCATACCCACCGGGCGACAGGTCTGGCAGGATATCCCGTTTGACGTCATCGACCCGGCCGGTAACGGCCGCCGGGCGTGCATCGGCCTCTCCGCCCGGGAGGACTACCTGGACGAGTGCTCCGTCCCGGTCGGTGGGAAGGCGGCCTCGATCTACTTCCTGCACACCCTCTCCGGCGGCGGCCTGGCCGGCTGGATTACGCTGCGCTACGAGGGCGGCGAACACCACACGCAGTACGTCACGAGTGGGCGCGAGATAGGCCCCTGGTACATGCCGCGCGACCCGCGCGGCGGCCGGCGCGACAAGCCCGGGTGCAAGGTTGCCTGGTGGGGTCCGAACGGCTACTTCCCGAACGTGGGCGTCTTCGCATACGGGCTGGACAACCCTCACCCGGACCGGGCCATCGAGCGGATAGAGTTCCACGCGGCGGAGAGCCGCAGCATCTGGTTCTTGCTCGGCGTCACGCTCTGCGACGCGCCGGTCTTCTTCATGCCGGGCGACGTGTCCTTCGGCATCCCGGACAACTGGGGCGCGGCGGCCGTCGTCTATGCGCTCATCGAGGGACTGGCGGGGATGGTGGACACCGGCCGCGCCTACGACAGGGCGCTGCTGGCGCCGCGCTGGGTGGCGGCGGGCGTGCGCGAGGTGGCCGCGACGGCGAGGTACGAGGCGTCCGGCGGCTACCTGCGATACACCTATTCGCTGGATGAGCCGGGCAACTCCCTCTCGCTCCGCGTGGCGGGCAATGCCGACGCGACCAGGCTGGAACTCCTGCTGCCCGTCGGAAAGGAGCCTGCGACTGTGGCACTCGACGGCGAGGAGGTGCAGTTCGAACTGAAGACCGTCGAATCGTCCCGTTACCTCTGCCTGGACCTGGCGGGCATCGGCGCCCACACGGTCGAGGTCAAGCTGCAATAGGGGAGAGCCCGGGGCGTCCCGGCCTTGAAGGAGGAATGAGATGACCAAGGTTTGCCTGCTGGTGGTACTTGTGGTTTGCCTCTCGTTCCGGTCGGCCACCGTTGCGCACGGCGAGACGGAGTTGCCCTCCGTCATCGGGGAGAACATGGTTCTCCAGCGCGAGACGGATGCGCCCATCTGGGGCTGGGACGCGCCGGGCACGGCCGTCACCGTCTCATTCCGGGGCCGCACGGCCTCCGCCGAGGCCGGCGAGGACGGCAAGTGGATGGTCCGCGTGCCCACCGGCGCGGCCGGCGGGCCGTTCGAACTCGCCATCCAGGGCACAAGCGCGGTGAATCTCGCCAACGTGCTCGTCGGCGAGGTGTGGGTCGCCGGCGGACAGAGCAACATGTGGTGGCACCTGGCGTCGTGCAAGAACGCCCGCGAGGAGATCGCAGCGGCCGACTACCCGGACATCCGCATGTGGGATGCGAACACGCACCCGCGCCAGGCCGGCTGGTCGGCGGAGACGCCGCAGAGGACCGTGAAGGCTGAATGGAAGCCGGCCACGCCGCGGGTGGCGGGTAACTTCCCCGGCGTCCCCTACTTCTTCGCCCGCGAGCTGCGCGACAGGCTCGACGTGCCCGTCGGCATCGTTCACATAGCCGTGCCGGGCTCCGCCATCGAGCCGTGGCTCAGCGAGGAGTTCGGCCGCGCCCACATGCCGCAGCTCTTCGGATACTGGGAGTGCCGCAAGAGGATGTATCCCGACGAGGTGAAGCAGCACGAGCAGGCGCTGAAGGCCTGGGAGGAGCAGAGCGCGGCGGCCGAGGCAGAAGGCCGCCAGGCGCCTGCCAAGCCCGAGCCGCCCCGCGAGCCGGGCGGCGCGCCGACCGGCGGTTTCTGCAACGGCATGGTCCTGCCGACCGCCCCTTACGCCGCCAGGGGCTTCATCTGGTGGCAGGGCGAGAGCAACGCCTCCCGCGCCCTCCAGTACCAGGTGCTCTTCCCCGCGCTCATCGAGGAGTGGCGCTACTGGTGGGGTATGCCCGACGCGCCCTTCCTGTTCGTGGAACTGGCCGAGTTCCTTGCTGAGCAGCGCAACCCGGTCGAGGACGATCCCTGGCCCGCCCTGCGCGACGCGCAGCGGGTGGCCCTGCGCCTGGCGAACACCTGCATGATCTCGACGATCGACATCTTCGAGCCTGGCGAGTCTGTCAACAATATCCACCCGCCAAACAAGCAACTCGCCGGACTCAGGCTCTGCCTGGCTGCCATGGCGAACGTCTACGGCGAGCGCGACCTGGTCTGGTCCGGGCCGCTGTATCGTTCCGCTGAGTTCACGGGCGGCAAGGCGGTCGTCTCCTTCGACCACGTCGGCGGCGGGCTCACGGCGAAGGACGGCGCCGGACTGACGGGCTTCGCGCTGGCCGGGCCGGACCGGCAGTGGCATTGGGCGGATGCGAGGGTGGTCGGCGATACGGTCGAGCTGACGTGCGACGCCGCCAAAGAGCCCGTGGCCGCCCGCTACGACTGGGCCAATAATCCCATCGGCAACCTCTATAACCGGGAGGGCCTGCCGGCCTTCCCATTCCGCACCGACGACTGGCTGCTGATGATGAAGGGGAGGTAGCGGCAGCGTTGCGTGCAACGACAGTTCCTCGATGATTAGGGGGCTCAGGATGGCGTTCCGTGCGAAGTCGAGGACGGCTGCGCTCGTGGTGCTGGGGCTTGTCACGTGCGGTCTGGTCGGAGGCGCCGGCGTTGCGGATGCTCAGCGTAAGCCGTGGAAGGCCGGGTCCGCCCCGGCGGACGCGCCCCTGGTTGCCCACCATGTCCGTGTCGTGGACTACGGGGACGATTACGCCTGGATGTACCCTGACCAGTACGGCTGGGGCGGCAAGAGCGTGCGTGCGGGCGACCTGGACGTAGATGGCGACGGCGAGAAGGACGACGCCATGCACTACATCCAGTTCAACCTCTCTCAGCCCATGAGCCCGTCCTTCCCCCGCTGGGACACCGAGGGGACCAATGCCGTCTTCTACGGCGGCCTGACGGGCTTCTTCATGGACGACTGCAAGCAGCCGTACTTCATGGAGTACGGCGGGCCGAACATCGACCACGCCTCCCGCGACGACCTGAACTTCATGGTCTTCTCCGGCGGCTGCGAGGTGGAGGTCTGGCCGACCCGCGTCTACGGTGTCTGGCTCTGGCAGAAAGAGGACTTTGTCAACGGCGGCGACGCCTACCGGGTCTCCTTCGACGCGGCGAGCATGATATCCTTCCACTACCAGCGTTACTGGCACGGCGTGGACGAAGGACGGTTCGTCGTGCAGGACGGCGACCGGTTCTACGTCTCCGAGTACACGTACGCCGGCTGGCCGGACGGGGGCGTTAGCCGGCCGTGCGGCGGCTACGGCGCGGCGACCCGCATCGTCCGGCCCGTGGACACTCGCTGGGCCGCCTACGACCCGAAGCCCCCGCACGACATCATCTTTGACAAGGAGGCGGCCCGGTTCGAGCCGCACGACTTCACCGACGTGCGGGCGGCGGGCTACTACTTCGCCAAGGACGATCCGAAGCCGAACTCAACCTG